>NZ_JAYSJZ010000028.1:0-14683 GCF_043726815.1 Lacisediminihabitans sp. | reverse complement strand
GCTACCCGCACCAGCTCTCCGGCGGACAGCGCTAGCGGGTCGGGATCGCGAGGGCGCTCGCGCTGCGTCCGTCGATTTTGCTTTCGGACGAGGCGACCTCCGGCCTCGACCCGGAGTCCACCGCCTCCATCGTCGCCCTGCTCAAGGAGCTGCGGGACGACCTCGACCTGTCGATCCTCTTCATCACCCACGAGATGGACACCGTTCTGCAGGTGGCCGACTCGGTCGCCCGGCTCGACCACGGGCACATCGTCGAGTCCGGTGCGCTGGTGGACCTGCTGCGGGACGCCGACTCGGACCTCGGCCGGGCCCTGCGCCCGCGTCGGGACTGGGAGGCGGCGTCCGGCGCCGACGTCATCTGGTTCGTGAGCTACGAGGGCGGTCACGTGCCGCCGGACTGGGTCTCGCGGCTCGGGGCGGAACTCGGCGTGCCGATCTCGATCCTGGGCGCGTCGATCGAGCGCATCAACGGCGCCACGGTAGGGCACGCGACCCTCGGCATCGGGGGAGTCGACCCCGCGAGGGTGACCGGCACCCTGGCGGCGCTCGGCCTCACCGCCACGCTCGACGACACGGCGCTGCAGCCCGAGCGCGACGAGCTCGAGGACGTGGCATGAACGCCCTCGTTCCGGCCAACGCGACCGTGCCGATCCCGGACATCCCGGCACTCGTCTTGCCCGCTCTCGGCGACACGCTCATCATGGTCGGCATCGTCATGGCGATCGTGATCCTGGTCGGCATCCCGCTCGGCGCGATCGTGCACAACCTCGCTCCCGGCGGGCTGTTCGAGCGACCGGTGCCGTACTCGATCCTCAGCTGGACGGTGAGCATCGGCCGATCGTTGCCCTTCCTCATCCTGATGGCCTCGATCGTTCCGTTCACCCGGCTGATCACCGGCACCAACATCGGCATCGCGGCCGCCGTCGTGCCGATGTCGATCGCCGGCATCGCCTTCTTCACCAGGATCGTGGAGAACTCGCTGCGCAGCGTGCCGCCCTCCCTCGTGAACGTGGCCAAGGCGTCCGGCGCATCGACGCTGCAGATCATCCGCACCGCCCAGTTGAGCGAGGCGGTGCCGTCCATCATCGGCGGCATCACCATCAACACGATCGCCATGATCGAGTACTCGGCGATCGCCGGAACGATCGGCGCCGGCGGGATCGGCTACGTCGCGGTGACCTACGGCTACCAGCGCTTCGACCACAACGTGATGATCGCGACCATCGTGATCCTCGTCGCCCTCGTCTCGGCCGTGCAGATCACCGGCGACCGTTTCGTGCGCCTCACCACTCCGCACGCCAGGGACCGGCACTGACCGGCCCCGGCCATCCTTCCCCACCACCAAACACAAGGACATCGCCATGACCACCACCACGCAGGCTCCCCTCCGCAACGACGACGACTCGCACGGCTTCGAACTGAAGAAGAAACGGCGATGGCCGTGGATCGCCGGCGCGATCGTGGTCGTGGTCGGCGTCGCCGCCGCGATCACGATCCCGCTGCTCAACCCGGCGAAGTCCGCCACCGAGGTCGCGGGCGCCACCCTCACCGTCGCAACCGCCGAGGGTAACTCGGCCGAGCAGGCCCTGGTCAACTTCATCGCCAAGAAGGTGGCGCCCAAGTACGGCATCACCGTGAAGTTTGAGGGTCTCTCCGACAGCAACACGATCAACCGAGCGGTGAGCAACGGCGAGGTGGCCGGCACGGTCTACCAGCACAAGCTCTGGCTCAGCCAGGTGCTCGAGGCGAACCCCGACTTCAAGGAGACGGCCGCGACCCCGGTCTTCCGCTGGGGCTTCGGGCTCTGGTCAGACAAGTACAAGTCCGTGAAGGACATTCCGGATGGCGCCACCATTTCCCTGTACTCGGACCCGGCCAACGAGGCGCAGGGCCTGTGGATCCTGGAGCGCGCGGGGCTGATCACCCTCAAGCCCGGCATCGACAAGGCCCGCGCGACTCAGGATGACATCGCGAGCAACCCCAGGCACATCACCCTCAAGCTGCTCGACTTCGGTGCCCAGTCCCTCGCGCTGCCGGACCTCGACGCCGCGGTCGGCTACACCGAGTACTACCTGGCGGCCAACATCCCGCTGGAGAAGAAGATCTTCGCCCCGGCCGCCCCCGACGAGTTCGCCGGCCAGCTGACCGTGGGAACGCAGTACCTCGGCACGTCCAACGTCAAGAAGCTCATCGCGGCCTTCAAGGACCCGGCCGTGCAGGAGTTCCTGGCGACTGACCCGACGGTGAAGGGCATCCTGCTCCCACTCGCGGCGAAGTAGGGGGTCGCCGGGCCGCTCAGCGGGCGAGGATCGCCGCGGAGTGGCCCGGCAGCACCACGCCGGTGGACGACGCGCCGACCGTCTCGTGACTCGCGAGCAGCACCAAGCCGCCGAACGGCAGGGCGACCGGAAAGTCCGCGAGGTTCAGGACGATCGATGTCGAACCGCGGTGCAGCACGAACCAGCGGCCGGTGGCCGAGTCCTCGAATTCGACGCTCGTGCGGTCGAAGCGGGGGTCTGTGAGGTCCGGCACGGTGCGCCGCAGCTCGGCGAGCCGGCGGTAGACCGCGAGCAGCCGGGCATGGTCGCCGCCCGCGGATTCCGCCCAGTCGAGCTTCGACCGCTCGAAGGTCTGCGGGTCTTGCGGGTCTGGCACGACGGCCGGATCCCACCCCATCCGCTCGAACTCACGGATGCGGCCCTCGGCCGTCGCGGTGCCGAGCTCCGGCTCCGGATGCGACGTGAAGAACTGCCACGGCGTGGAGGCGCCCCACTCCTCGCCCATGAAGAGCATCGGCGTGAACGGCCCGGCGAGGGTGAGCACCGCGGCGATCGCCAGCTGCCCGTAGTCGAGGGTCGCGCCCAGCCGGTCGCCCGTGGCGCGATTGCCGATCTGGTCGTGGTTCTGGTTGGCGACGACGAGCCGCCAGGTGGGCATGTTCGCGGTGTCGATCGGGCTGCCGTGCACCCGTTCCCGGAACGACGAGTATGTGCCGTCGTGGAAAAAGCCCCGCGTGAGCACCTTCGCGAGCGAGTCGAGGTGCTCGAAGTCCGCGTAGTAGCCGGTGATCTCGCCGGTGAGGGCCACATGGACGGCGTGGTGGAAGTCGTCGCTCCACTGGGCGTCGAGTCCGTAGCCCCGCGCCTCGCGCGGGCGGATGAGCAGCGGGTCGTTGAGGTCGGACTCGGCGATCAGGCTGAGCGGACGGCCGAAAAACGCCGACAGCGCGCTGGTCTCGACGGCGAGCTCCTTGAGGATGTGCGTCGGGGACTCGTCGACGAGGGCGTGCACCGCATCGAGCCGCAGCCCGTCCACGTGGTAGTCCCGCAGCCACATGAGCGCGTTGTCGATCACGTAGCGCCGCACCTCCGGGGAGTCCAGGTTGACCGAGTCGCCCCAGGTGTTCGCGCCCTCCTCTCGCAGGTACGGACCGAAGCGGGGCAGGTAGTTGCCGCTCGGTCCCAGGTGGTTGTAGACGACATCCTGGATCACGCCGAGGCCGCGAGAATGGCAGGCGTCCACGAACCGCTGGTAGGCGGGCGGGCCGCCGTACACCTCAGCGACGGCGTACCAGAGCACCCCGTCGTAGCCCCAGTTGTGGGTTCCGCTGAACCCGTTCACGGGCAGCAGCTCCACGAAGTCGACACCGATCGACACGAGATGGTCGAGTCTCTCGATTGCCGAGTCGAGGGTTCCTCCCGGCGTGAAGGTGCCGAGGTGCAGCTCGTAGATCACCCCGCCGGCGAGCTGTCGCCCGGTCCAGGGATCGTCCGTCCAGGCGAAGGCTGCCGGGTCGAAGGTGCAGGAGAGGCCGTGCACGGATTCCGGCTGCCGTCTCGAGCGCGGATCGGGCAGCGGCGTCTCGTCGTCGTCGAGCAGGAAACCGAACTCGGTGCCGTCGAGCCCCGCCGGGGCGCTCCACCATCCGTCGATTCCGCGGTCCATCGGATGCCGCGAGCCGTCGAGAAGCAGCGTCACGGCGCCGGCGGCCGGGGCCCAGACCTCGAAGCTCACGAACCCACCGTGCTGCCGGCCGCGAGGAGATCAGACGGCACGAGCAGGGCCACCGGGTAGCGGACCAGCACCTCGGACAGGCGCATCTCGCCGCCCGGGAACTCCGTGCCGGTGAGCACGTCGACGACGGGCCTGCCGGCGAGGATGATCGAGGTCGTGCCCCAGCCGCCGGCGAGCTCGAGTCCGAGCGGCAGCCGGGTGGCCACGGTGACCACGTCGCCGCGGTCGAAGGCGAGCACGTGACGCGCCGCCGACCCGAACGCGGGCAGCGGGGCGTAACGGCTGAACAGGTCGGGGTGATCACGGCGCAGGCGCAGCGCCCTCGAGGTGACGAGCAGCTTCGCGGCGCCGGATTCGTCCACCGGAGGGTGCGCTCCGGCGTCGATCGCGGCGAGGTAGAGACGGCGTTCGTCGAAGTCCACGGGTCGACGGTTGTCCGGGTCGACCAGCGAGGTCTCCCAGAGCTCGCTGCCCTGGTAGACGTCCGGCACGCCGGGCGCGGTCAACTGGATCAGTTTGGCGGAGAGCGAGTTGCTCCAGCCGGCGGCCCGCACCCGGTCGAGCACCTCCTCGATGACCGCCGTGACGGCTGGGTCGTCGAAGGCGGAGTCGATCAGGTCGTGCATCCGCTGTTCGAACGCCTCCCGAGGCGCGTCCCAGCCCGTGGAGTTTCCGGCCTCGCGGGCCGCCTTCTCCGCATAGGCGTGCAGCCGCTCCCGGCTGGCCGGCCAGGCACCGACGATGGCCTCCCAGAGCAGGGCCTCGAGGGGGCCGTCGCCGAGCGGCGCGGCCTCGCGAAGACGGTCGAGCGCCGACTCCCACTCGGTGGGGATCTCGGCGAGCACGCTGATCCTGGCGCGAACGTCTTCCCCCCGCTTGGTGTCGTGGGTGGAGAGGGTGGTGAGCGAGGCGGGGAAGCTCGCCTGCCGCAGCTGCTGGCGGCGATGGAATTCGGCGGTGCCGATCGAGAACTCCGAGGGGTCCGCGCCCACCTCGGTGAGCGAGCCGAGCCGCGTGTACCGGTAGAAGGCGGTGTCTTCGACGCCCTTGGCCATGACCATGCCGGAGGTCTGCTGGAAGCGGATCGCCGCCGGGTGCTCCTGGTCGCTCAGGATCGGCACGAGGTCGCCGATCGCGTCGGTGAGGTCTGGGCGGTGCGAGATCGCCAGGCGCGCGGCGTCGTGCAGGTGCTCGAGGCCGAGGGGCAGGTACGAGCGGTAGACCGGAAAGCAGGCCAGCAGCTCGGCGAGGGCGTCCGCCGTCGTCGAGATCGCCGATCCCTCGTCCGCCTCCACCGCCTCGACCGACCGTCCGAGATCGCGCTCGAGGCGCAGCACCTCGGAGCGCAGAATGCCGTCGGCGATCGCCCGCTTCGTGTCGTGGATCAGTCCGGACCACGACACGGTCGAGTCGGTTCCGCGCAGGCGCCGGTCGAGCTCGTCGAGGGCCGAGCGACCGGCGGGGTCGACGAGCACCCGGTCGACATCGGCGAGGGCGTCGTAGCCCGTCGTTCCCGCCGTCGCCCACGAGGTGAGGAGCTGCTCGTCGCCCTCGAGGATCTTCTCCACGAGCACGTAGGTGTCTCCGGTGGCCCTGGCGAGGTCGTCGAGGTATCCGGCCGGATCGGCCAGGCCGTCCGGATGGTCCACGCGCAGGCCGTCGACGAGGCCCTCCCGGAACCAGCGGCCGATCTCCACGTGGGACTCCTCGAACACCCAGGGGATCTCCACGCGGATGCCGGCGAGCGAGTTCACGGCGAAGAACCGGCGGTAGTTCAGCTCGGCGTCCGCGCGGCGCCAGTCGATGAGCTCGTAGTGCTGACGCGAGTGCACCTCGCGTGGGGAGGCGCCGTCGTCTGCCGTGCCCGGGGCGATCGGGAACCGGTTGTCGAAGTAGCGGAGTTCTCCCTCGACGATCTCGAGGTCGTCGAGCGAGTCGTCGCCCAGCACGGGAATGCGCAGCCTGCCGTTGCCGAACTCCCAGTCGATGTCGAACGCCTCGGCGTAGCGGGAGTCCCGGCCCTGGCGAAGCAGGTCCCACCACCACGCGTTCTGGTGCGGCGTCTGTACTCCGACGTGATTCGGCACGATGTCGACGAGCACGCCGAGACCGAGCGACCGGGCGGCGGCGGACGCGGCATCCAGTCCGGCCTCGCCTCCCCGGGCGGGGTCGATCCTCGAGTGGTCGGTCACGTCGTAGCCGTGGTCGGAACTCGCCTCGGCGGTGAGCAGTGGCGAGAAGTAGAGCCAATCGGCGCCCAGATCGCGCACGTACTCGGCGATGTTCGCCGCGGCGTTCAGATCGAACGACTCGCGGATCTGCAGTCGGTAGGTGGAACGGGGGATGCGCATCAACCCACCTCGGGCTTGGTCGAGACCGCGACGTTGACGTTCCCGGCGAGGGAGATCAGCGACGCGGCCACCGAGTGGTCAACCTCCACCTCGGGGGCGACCCAGGCGCGCAGCACGACGAGGGACTTCAGCTCGACCGAGATCACGTCTCCCGCCTTGCGCGGCGCGGAGTCTGCGAGCTTGCCGGAGGTGTCGATCACGATCTCCCACGCACCGGAGAATTCGGCGGACGGAAGGGTGAAGTCCACGGCCTCGTCGTGCGCGTTGAAGAAGATCGCGAAGTTGAGGTCGGTGACGGTCTGGCCTCGAGCATCCCGGCCCTGGATTCCATTCCCATTCAGGAATACACCGATCGAGCGACCGAATCCGGCATCCCAGTTCTCCGGTTCCATCTCCTCGCCCGCGGGGGTGAGCCAGACGATGTCCGACAGCGGTTCGCCCTCGCCACGCTTCACGGGACGGCCGTCGAAGAAGCTCTTGCGGCGGAAGGTCGGGTGATCCTTGCGCAGCCTGGCCACCGCGGCCACGAACTCGATCAGCGGCTGGTCCGCCGAGTCCCAGTGCACCCAGGAGATCTCGGAGTCCTGCGCGTACGTGTTGTTGTTGCCCTGCTGGGTGCGGCCGAGTTCGTCGCCGTGCAGGATCATCGGCACGCCCTGCGAGAGCAGCAGGGTGGCGAGGAAGTTGCGCTGCTGGCGGGAGCGCAGGGTCAGGACGGCCGGGTCATCCGTCGGTCCCTCGACTCCGCTGTTCCACGAGCGGTTGTGCGATTCGCCGTCGTTGTTGTCTTCGCCGTTCGCGTCGTTGTGCTTGTCGTTGTACGAGACGAGGTCGGCGATCGTGAACCCGTCGTGCGCGGTCACGAAGTTGATCGAGGCGACCGGGCGGCGGCCGTCTCCCTCGTAGAGATCGGCAGAGCCGGTGAGCCGGGACGCGAACTCGCCGAGGGTGGAGGGTTCGCCCCGCCAGAAGTCGCGCACGGTGTCGCGGTACTTGCCGTTCCACTCCGTCCATTGCGGCGGGAAGTTGCCCACCTGGTAGCCGCCCGGGCCGACATCCCACGGCTCCGCGATGAGCTTGACCTGCGAGACGATCGGATCCTGCTGCACGAGCTCGAAGAAGGTGGAGAGCTTGTCGACGTCGTAGAACTCGCGGGCGAGGGTCGACGCGAGGTCGAACCGGAAGCCGTCGACGTGCATCTCGATCACCCAGTAGCGCAGGCTGTCCATGATCAGCTGAAGCGAGTGCGGGTGGCGCACGTTGAACGAGTTTCCGGTGCCGGTGTAGTCCATGTAGAACTGCTCGTCGTCCTCGACGAGCCGGTAGTACGCCTCGTTGTCGATCCCCTTGAACGAGAGCGTCGGGCCGAGATGGTTGCCCTCGGCGGTGTGGTTGTAGACCACGTCGAGGATCACCTCGATGCCGGCATCGTGCATCGCGCGCACCATGCCCTTGAACTCCTGCACCTGCTGGCCCTCGTCGCCGGTGGAGGAGTAGCTGTTCTGCGGGGCGAAGAATCCGATGGTGTTGTACCCCCAGTAGTTTCGGAGGCCCTTCTCGAGGAGCGTCGAGTCCTGCACGAACTGGTGCACCGGCATGAGCTCGATGGCGGTGACGCCGAGCTTCTGAAGGTGCTCGACCACCGCGGGGTGCGCGACGCCGGCGAAGGTGCCGCGCTGCTCCTCAGGAACGTCGGGGTGCAGCTCGGTGAGCCCCTTGACGTGCGCCTCGTAGATCACGGTTTCGTTGTACGGAACCCGCGGATGCCGGTCCCCGGCCCAGTCGAAGAAGGGGTTGATGACGATGCCCATCATCATGTGCTTGGCGGAGTCCTCGTTGTTGACCGAGAGCGGGTCGCCGAAGTTGTAGGAGAACAGGGCCGGTTCCCAGTCGATGTCCCCGCAGGTCGCCTTGGCGTACGGGTCGAGCAGGAGCTTGTTGGGGTTGCAGCGCTTGCCGGACTTCGGGTCGTACTCCCCGTGCACGCGATAGCCGTAGCGCTGTCCCGGCTGCACGGACGGCAGATAGGCGTGCCACACGTAGGCGTCGACCTCGACGAGCTCGATCCGCGTCTCCGCGCCATCCGCGTCGAAGAGGCACAGCTCGATCTTCTCCGCGACCTCGCTGAAGAGGGCGAAGTTCGTGCCGCTTCCGTCGAAGGTTGCGCCGAGCGGGTAGGCCGATCCGGGCCAGGTTTCCATGATTCTCCCTGAGTTTACTGTTGTCACCGTAACGCGAATCTCACTTGTTGCACGAACCGAGTCGGACCCCTTGACAGCCGCGCCAGGTCCGTTATCACCAGCCCAACCGGCGCCGCACAGCGGCGACCGCCTCGTGCGGCCAGGCCGCCCATCCGGGTGCGATCGTCCGCTCCGCGATGTCGAGCAAGGCTCGCGCCGCGGGCTCCACATCCTGGGCCACGGCGCGCGCGATCTCGGGCCCGGATTCCGGCTAGACCAGCTCGAATCGACGCCAGTTGTCGAGGTTGTCCGCGTGCCGCGGCGCGGCGGCGGGGATCCGCTCCTGCCATGCGTTCACGAGGTGCGCAACGGCAGCGTTGCGTACCGCGGCGCCGGCGATGAGAGTCTCGCCGCGGCGGGCCCGACCGACGCCGATGAGGATGAGCGCGAGGAACTGGCCGATCTCCCGTTCGGCGTCGATGCTCACCTGCGGCTTTCGCTGTGCCGCGATCGCCGCCATCACCTCTTCGACGCCGCCCCGGTCGAGCAGCACGGAGTAGTCGTTGGCCTGCCAGCCACGGATCTCCTCGAGGGGAGCAACGTCGAACTCGAGCACGTGGCCGTCGTCGTAGACGGCCCGATAGCCCTCGCCGGGAACCGGGGAGCAGAAGACCAGGCTCTCGAACCGGGGGAGCCAGTCGAGCCGGGAACGCACGGCCTCGGTGGCCGCCGGGGACGTCACGACGATGAAGTCGTGGTCGGACCACTCGTCGAGGCGGGATCGCTCGGCCGCGCTGCCGGTCACGACGAGGCCGACGACCTCCGGCAGCGACGACACGCTCGCCAGCAGCTCCGCGGTGAAACGGTCGAACGCGGCGATCGCGAAATCACTCGTCATGCGCCGAGCCTAGAACGGCATCCGCCCGCCGCCCAGCCCCGCCTTCTCCCTCTGGCTGCACCCGCACGTTTCTCCGGAGGTTTCCCGCTCGCGTCTCCGCCACCGCCCGCGTTTCTCCGGAGGTACCGGCGCATCGGGGCCGATTCTGGCGGAACGGACTCCATCTCGAGCCGGTTTGGCGCAAACCTCCGGAGAAGCGATCGGGAGCGGGTGGTCGTGCGGGCAGGGTCGGCCCGAACCTCCGGAGAAACGCGTGGCGGGAGAGACGCGGGCGGGAGGTGCGCGGTGGGAGGTGCGCGAGTCGGAGGTGCGGGGGCGGATGCCGGTGGCTAAGATTGAGGCGAACACGGGAGTCCGGTGAGCCGGGCTGAGAGGAAGCTTCTCCAAGCTTCGACCGTCGAACCTGATCTGGATCATGCCAGCGCAGGGAGGCAGTTTCTCTCCGGGTTGCCACACCTGTGGCGACTCACACCCGTGCCCTCTTAACCGAAAGGGCACGACAATGAACACAACAGCAGCATCCATCACCAGACAGCCCCGAGCATTCAGCGCCCGCTGGCGGGTGGTCGACATCGTGGTGGCGAGCGTCATCGGCGTCGCGAGCGGCGTCATCTTCTGGGCCTGGGGCCTCGCGTGGACGCCGCTCAGCGCGGCCCTCGCCTTCGCCCCCGGGCTCGCCGGACTCCTCGCGGGAGGCTGGCTCTTCGCCGGGGTGCTCGGCGGAATCGTGATCAGGAAGCCGGGTGCGGCGCTCTTCACCGAGGTCGTCGCGGCCGTCGTGTCGATGCTCGTCGGCACACAGTGGGGCTTCTCCACGCTGATCTGGGGCATCGTCGAGGGTCTGGGCGCCGAGCTGGTGCTCGCCGCGTTCCTCTACTCGAACTGGCGCCTCGGCGTCGCGCTGCTCTCCGGAGCGGGAGCCGGAGTCGCCGTCGGGCTGCTCGACACGAACTTCACCGACTACGCGGCGCTCGACTTCGGCTTCAAGGCGGTCTACTTCGTCTCCGCCGTCGTGTCCGGGATTGTCATCGCCGGCCTGCTCTCCTGGCTGGCCGCCCGGGGCCTGGCGCGGTCGGGGGCGCTGAGCCGGTTCGCCTCGGGCCGGCTCGCGGCCGTGGAGGGCGAGTCGGAGCCGGTGCGGTCGGGGTCGGGCACCGAGGCGACCTCGGCACCATGAGTCCCGGCCCGGCCTCGGGTGGGGTGCGGATCACCGCCTCCGGATGGGGGTGGCGCCACACCTCCCGTCGCGCGTTCGCGGTGCGCGACCTGGATCTCTCGGTATCGCCGGGCGAACGCGTGCTGCTGCTCGGGCCGTCCGGCGCCGGCAAGTCCACGCTGATCCAGGCCCTGGCCGGGGTGCTCGGCGGAGACGAGGAGGGCGACCAGCGCGGCGAACTCCTCATCGACGGACATCCCCCGGCCAGCGCCCGGGGAGAGGCCGGACTGGTGCTGCAGGACCCGGACTCCCAGGTGGTGCTGGCGCGCGTGGGCGACGACGTCGCCTTCGCCTGCGAGAACCTCGGCGTTCCGCGGGAGGAGATCTGGCGGAGGGTGCCGGAGGCGCTCGCCGCCGTCGGGCTCGACCTGCCGCTAAACCACCCCACCTCAAGCCTCTCGGGTGGACAGAAGCAGCGCCTCGCCCTCGCGGGCGTCGTCGCGATGCGCCCCAGACTGCTGCTTCTCGACGAACCGACGGCGAACCTCGACCCCGAGGGCGTGCGGGAGGTGCGGGATGCCGTGGCCAGGGTGCTCGACGCGACAGGGGCGACCCTGGTGGTGATCGAGCACCGCGTGGCGGTGTGGCAGGCGGTGGTGGACCGGGTGGTGGTGCTCGGCTCCGACGGCGGCCTGGCGGCCGACGGCGCACCCGGGGTCGTGCTCGGGCGGGAGGGCGAGCGCCTCGCCGCGGCCGGCGTGTGGGTGCCCGGCCACCCGCCGCGACGGCCGACCAGGGCGCCGCTGGCCCCGGCCGCACGCGTTCCCCTGCTCACGGCATCCGGTCTCTCGGTCGGTCGCACCTCCTTCGGGCGTCGCGTGCCCACGGTGGTCAACTCCGGCATCGACCTCAGCGTGGCGTCGGGGGATGCCGTGGCGATCACGGGAGCGAACGGGTCGGGAAAGTCGACCCTCGCGCTCACCCTCGCCGGCCTCCTGACGCCGGTCGGCGGTTCGCTCGTGGCCGAGCCGGCGCTCGCGGGAGACGCCTCGACGGCCCCGCATCGGTGGCGTTCCCGGCAGCTGCTGCCGCGCATCGGCATGGTGTTCCAGGACCCGGAGCACCAGTTCCTGGCCCCGGACGTGCGCGCGGAACTGGCGATCGGGCCGCGCGCCGCCGGGCTCGGCCCGGCGGCCGTCGCGGCCCGGGTGGACGAGCTGATCGCGACGCTGCACCTCGACCATCTCGCCGCCGCGAACCCGTTCACCCTCTCCGGTGGGGAGAAGCGGCGCCTGTCCGTGGCGACGGCGCTCGCCACGAGGCCGCGCATCCTGCTTCTCGACGAGCCGACCTTCGGCCAGGATTCCCGCACCTGGGGCCAGCTCGTTGCCCTTCTCGGCGGGCTCCTCGACGACGGGTCGGCGGTGCTCGCCGTGACCCACGACACCGACTTCGTCGACGCCCTCGCGGAGCGGGTGCTGCGGCTCGACACCCTGACGGCGGGGGCGATCGCGTGAGCCTCATCACCCCCGAGATCCGTGCGAGTGCGATCGCCTCCATCAATCCGGTGGCCAAGCTCATCGCCGCCATCCTGCTCGCCCTGGTTCTTCTCCTCTCGATCGACTGGGCGTCCGCCCTCGTCGCCCTGGTGCTCGAGGCCCTCCTCCTCCCGTTTGCCGGGCTCGCTGCCCGACAGTTCTGGCTGCGCACCGCGCCCCTGTGGTTCGCCGCCCCCCTCGCCTGCCTCACGACGGTGCTCTACGGCCGGGACTCGGGGGAGTCGCTCTGGCAGTGGGGCTTCGTCTCCGTGACCGCGGGCTCCGTCTCGCTCGGCGTCGCCATCGGGGTGCGCATCCTGGCGATCGGCCTCCCGGGCATCGTGCTGTTTGCCACCACCGACCCGACCGACCTCGCCGACGGCCTCGGCCAGGTGCTTCGACTCCCGTCCCGCTTCGTGATCGGCGGCCTCGCCGGGCTCAGGCTCGTCGGCCTCTTCATCGAGGACTGGAGATTCCTCGCCCTCGCGCGACGGGCGCGCGGAGTCGGCGATTCCAATCCGGTCTCCCGCATCGCCGGCCAGGGATTCTCGCTCCTGGTGCTCTCGGTGCGGCGGGGGAGCAAGCTCGCCACCGCGATGGAGGCGAAGGGCTTCGGCTCGGGGCGCCAACGCACCTGGGCGAGGGAGTCCACCTTCGGCCGGCGCGAGTGGATGCTCGTGGCGATCGCCGTCGTGATCGCCGTGCTCGCGGTGACCGTCGCCGTCTCGCTGGGCACCTGGAAGTTCGTGCTCTCGTGACCGATGCCCGGCAGCTCCTGCTCTCGATCCGCCGGGCCGCCCGCCCGGTGGTGCTCATCGACGGCGGCTCCGGCTCCGGCAAGACGACTCTCGCGACCGCCCTCGCCCCGGCTCTCGGTGCCCAGTTGGTGCGGCTCGACGACATCTACCCAGGCTGGGACGGCCTCGAGGCGGCGAGCGGGCAGGTGGAGCAGGTGTTGTCCGCCGAGCCACGATGGCGGCGTTGGGACTGGAAGGCGCAGGCCCCGGCGGAGTGGCACGACCTGGACCCCTCCCTCCCTGTCGTGGTCGAGGGCTCCGGCAGCCTGAGCCGGGCGAACCGGGCGCTGGCGACGTACGGCATCTGGGTGGAGCTCGACGAGCCGACGCGCAAGGCCAGGGCGCTCGAGCGCGACGGCGAGCTGTACGCCCCGTTCTGGGACCGCTGGGCGGCCCAGGAACGGGCGTTCGCCGCACGCGAGAGGCCGAGCGAACGTGCAGACCTCGTGCTCGACGACGAGGATGTCGCGGCCATCGTGAACGGACTAGCGTCGTTGTCATGACTTCTCCGTTCATCACCGCCCCCGAACTCGCCGCCGCACTCGACGGGTCAGCGCCTCCCGCCGTGCTCGACGCGAGCTTCGTGCTGCACCCGGCGAAGTTCGACGGCGACTACCGCACGGAGTCCGGCCGAGGGCGCTGGCTGGCGGCCCACATCCCCGGTTCGCTGCATGTCGATGTGGCCACGCAATTCTCCGATGCCTCGGCGGCCGTGCATTACGCGCATCCCGATCCCCAGGCGATCGCCGACGAACTCGCCAGGCTGGGCATCGGCGCCGGCGATCCGGTCGTCGTCTACGACCAGACCGGCGGCCTCTTCGCCGCGCGGCTGTGGTACCTCCTCACCTGGATCGGCGTGGAGGCGCGGGTGCTCGACGGGGGACTCGCGGCCTGGCAGGCCGCCGGGCTTCCCGTCGACTCCGGGGATTCGGATGCCCCTGCCGCGGTCGAACCGTGGACCGCGTCGGCCGTGCGCGACGCCTGGATCACCAGGGAGGAGCTCGCCGAACGCGCGGCAGACGACTCGCGGCCGCTGGTCTGCGGACTGCCCGCCGGGAGCTTCACCGGCGCCGACCCCACCCGGTACTCGCGCCGGGGCCACATCCCCTCGAGCGTCAACGTGTCTGCCAGGGACCTCTTCGCCGCGGACGGCACGGTGAAGGCCGCCGGCGAGCTGCGCGAGGCCTACGCCTCGCAGGGGGTCACGGGCGACGCGGAGGTGCTGCTCTACTGCGGCGGCGGAATCTCGGTCGCCGCGAACGCGCTCACCCTCGCCGAACTCGGCGTGACCGCGGTGCGCATCTACGACGGCTCGCTCGAGGAGTGGTCGGCCGATCCCACGCTGCCGCTCGAGGTCGGTTGACCTAGCTGTACTGCCGATGGACGTTGGTTGACCAGCTCATGGGTGGGCCGGCTCCGATCGAGGTGCCACGCGGGCCCCAGTTGTGCAGGACGGGTTCTGCAGGACGCGTTGTGCAGGAGGGTGCCGCCTTCCTCGGGTGCCCGCCCCGCAGACTCCAGTTGTGCAGGACGGGTTGTGCAGGACGTCAGGACGGGTTCTGCAGGACGGCTCCGGCGGATGGCGAGAACGAGAGGTGCAGAAGCGACGGGAGCGTCCTGCAGACCGGGACCGTTCGGGTCGCTACACCCCTGCACTGTCCTGCACAAGCTGTCCTGCACAAGCTGTCCTGCACAAGCTGTCCTGCACAAGCTGTCCTGCACAAGCTGTCCTGCACAAGCTGTCCTGCA
>NZ_JAYSJZ010000027.1:0-32706 GCF_043726815.1 Lacisediminihabitans sp. | reverse complement strand
AGCACGCTTCCCCTCCCCGCCTCATCGTCAGTCGGCGAACTCCCTGACTAGACCGCGGCCTGCTCGCGGTGCGGCAGCGTCCATCCGGGCCGGATGAAGTGGCAGGTGTAGCCGTACGGGTTCTTCTCCAGGTAGTCCTGGTGGTCTTCCTCCGCCTCCCAGAAGTCGCCGGCCGGCGTGACCTCGGTCACGACCTTGCCCGGCCACAGCCCGGACGCGTCGACGTCGGCGATGGTCTCCTCTGCCACGCGCTTCTGCTCGTCGCTGGTGTAGAAGATCGCGGAGCGGTAGCTGCGCCCCACGTCGTTGCCCTGGCGGTTCTTGGTCGACGGGTCGTGGATCTGGAAGAAGAACTCGAGAATCTCGCGGAACGAGATCTGGGCGGGGTCGAAGACGATCTCCACCGACTAGGCGTGGTCGCCGTGGTTGCGGTAGGTCGCGTTCGGGGTGTCGCCACCGGAGTAGCCGACCCTCGTCGAGATCACTCCCGGCCGACGGCGGAGCAGTTGCTGCGCTCCCCAGAAACAGCCCCCTGCGAGGATGGCGCGTTCGGTTGTGTTAGTCATCGTGTGGTCTCCTTTGCGGTGAATGTGTGCCCACGACCGGTATAACGCACGGGTGGCGAAGGATGTTCCGCGCTTTGATCGCGGCGTGAGACCGGTGGTCGCCGTCCACGGGTGCCCGCCCGCAGACTCCAGTTGTGCAGGACGGGTCCGCCGTCCCCGGGTGTCCACCCCCGCAGACTCCAGTTGTGCAGGACGGGTTGTGCGGCGTAGGCAACCAAGACTCCTGGCCCCGTCCTGCAGAACACGGCCCGACCGACGCGCGCGGCACCGCCAGAGGGCCGACTAGGTTCAGCCTCCGGCGTCGCGGCGACCGGGATGCGACGGAGGACGTCGCGGCGACCGGCAGGCGGCCGAGGGCGTCACACCCGATCAAACCTGCCCTGGCAGTGCAACTAGCCCGTGCTCGTGCCGAACAGCAGACCGAGCCCATAGGTGACCGCCGCCGCCCCGAAGCCGATCGCGAGCTGACGAAGTGCCCGCTTGAGCGGCGAGGCGCCCGAGAGCAACCCGACGACCGCGCCGGTGCCGAGCAGGGCGAGCCCCACGAGGGCGGAGGCCACGAGAATGGCGGTGAGCCCGCTGAGGCCGAACAGGTAGGGCACGACCGGGATGATCGCGCCGGAGGCGAAGAAACAGAAGCTCGACACGGCGGCCCCGATCCCCGTGCCGACCGATTCGTGCAGGTAGGCCGGGGGCGGCCCGGCGACGGCGAGGCTGTGGTCCCGCAGCACCTCTCTCGCGTGGGCATCCGCCTCCACGGCATCCATGCCCCTCGAGCGGTAGACGAGGGCGAGCTCGTTGGCGTCGACGTCGAGGTACGGCAGCGCCTCGTTGCTCTCCGGGTCGGGGGTGGATGCCTCGAGCAGTTCCCGCTGGGAGCGCACGGACACGTACTCCCCGGCCCCCATCGAGAGGGCGCCGGCGAGCAGCCCGGCGACCCCGGTGAGCAGCACGACGTGCGTGGCGACGCCGCTCGCGCTCACGCCGATCACGAGCGCCAGGTTGCTGACGAGTCCGTCGTTCGCGCCGAACACGGCCGCGCGGAACGTGCCGGAGAGTCGGTTGCGTCCGCGCATCGCCAGGCCGCGCAGCACCTCGCCGTGGATGCGTTCGTCGGCGGCCATCGCCGCGGTGGCGTCGGAGTCCCCCGCGTACGGCGATCGGGCCTCCGCGCGCTGGGCGAGGGCGAGCACGAAGACGGAGCCAAACCGACGGGCCAGGAAGCCGAGCATCCGGGTGCGGATGTCCCCCTTGCGCGGCTTGCCGACGTCGTCGCCGAGCAGGTCGCGCCAGTGTTCCTCGTGGCGGCCCTCCGCCTCGGCGAGCGCGAGCAGGATCTCCCGCTCCTCGCCCGTGCGTCGTGCCGCCAGGTCGCGATAGACGGCGGCTTCCGCCCGCTCGTCTGCGAGGTGTTGGCGCCACCGCCGCAGCTCGGCGGGGGTGGGTGCCGGGTCGCCTGGGCGTCGAGTCTCGGTCACGGGATCCTTCCGGTCGGGCTCACGGCGGGTAGGCGAAGACGCGCGCCCCGGCTCCGTGGCCGTTTGACCGAAGGTCTCGTTCGCCCTGGCGACCACTTCGGCCGTTCGGGTGGAGTACCGGGCCAGTCATCGTGACCGGCCAGTATGTCGATACGTCCGCGCCCGCAACCCAGAATGCGGGCGACGGGGGAACTACTCCCCTTCGTGCCTTCCAGAGTACCGGATTCCCCAGGACAGCGACCAGGTCTCGCCCGGTTCGAGCCAGCGCAGGCCCTGCCCGCTGTTGAACGCGTTCGGCGGAGCGGTCATCGGTTCCACCGCGATCGCGGTGCCGAGCACGGGAGTGCCGAGGCCGACATCCCGCGGGAAGATGCGGGTGGTGAAGACCTGCACGAAGCCGAAGTCGCCGTCCTGCCAGAGCTCGACGAATCGGCCGTCGGTGGCCGTGAGGAGGTGCCGGCTCAGCTCGCCCGCGGGCGTCACGGCACCGAAGGCGTCATCGAGGTGCAGCTCGGCGACGGGTCGTCCGGCGCGCAGGTCGAAGCCGGTGCCCTCGACCGGGTTCTCGCTCACCGGGTTGAGCCTGGCATCCGTCTCGAATCTCGTGCCGGCGGCCACGGTGAGAACGAGCTCGTCGGTGGGCACGTCGCCGAGGCGCAGGAACGGATGCGTCCCCACCGCGACCGGTGCCGTCGCCGACCCGACGTTGGTGATGCCGTGGGTGACGCGCAACCCGTCGTCGACGAGTTCGTAGCGCACGGTGGTGTCGAGTTGGAAGGGGTAGCCGCGGGTGGGGAACACCGTGGCGGCGAGGGTGAGGGACGAGGCGCTTCGCTCCGCCACCGTGTACGGCCGGTCGCGCAGGAGGCCGTGCAGGGCGTTGCCGCGCTCCGGTTCGGTGAGGTCGAGCTGCTGCTCCACACCGTCGAGCCGCCAGAGGCCGTCCTCGACGCGGTTCGGCCACGGCACGAGCACGATGCCGTCGCCGAACGGCGGCACGACGTCGTCGCCGTACGGCTCGGTCAGGTGGACACCGCCGATCGTCAGGCTGCGCAGCGACGCGGCGACCTCCGTGATGACGGCGCGCGCCTCACCGTGGAGAGTCGGCGAGGAGAGTTCGAACTGGAGTCCTGTTGGCGAGTGCACCGGTCAAGCCTAGCGAGGCGCGTATTCGGCCTGGATCAGTGGTCGGCTCGGATCACGCGCAGGCCGGCGGCGCGCAGCGTCTCCACCACCGCCGCATCCGCCTCGTCCCCGGTGATGAGCGTGTCGATCTCGGCCAGGGGGGCGACTCGGCTGAGCTGGGCGACCCCGAGCTTGGAGCTGTCGGCGACGACGATCGTGCGCGCGGCGGTCGCGATCATGCGACGCTTCACATCGGCTTCTGGCAGGTTGACATTGGTGATGCCGGCGGTGACGTGCACCCCGCTGCAGCCGATGAAGGCGATGTCCGCCCGGATGCGGTCGAGCACCACCCCGGCGAGCGGGTCGACGAGCGAGTGCTGAAGCGGCCTCAGCGTGCCTCCGGTGACGACGACCGTGAAACGGGGAATGGCGGGCTCGAGCGCCAGGGCGATGTTGAGGGCGTTGGTGATGACCACCACGTTCTGCAGGTCGTCCCGCTCGAGCATGGCCGCGGCGATCGCCGTCGTGGTGGTGCCCACGTCGAGCACGACGGCCTGGTCCGATTCGATCAGGGCGGCCGCCGCACGGCCGATGCGGGCCTTCTCGTCGGAGCCCGCGAGCATCGACTGTTCGAACGGACGCTCGAGCCCGGCGGGTCTGGCCGGGGTTCCGGCCACCGCTCCCCCGTGCACGCGCTGAACGACGTTGTCGTCGGCGAGCGCGTCGAGGTCCGCGCGCACGGTGACCTCCGAGATGCCGAACTGCCGGCTCAGCTGCGCGACCCTGGCGAAGCCGCGTTCCTCGATGAGGGTGCGCATCTGCTCGCGCCGGGCGGCCGCCGGTGGGGTGTGCTGCGCGTCGGTCATGGACTAATCTTCGATTACTTGCGTTTTATTGTCAATCGACGGTATAGTTTCCTTCGTTTCGAAACCTGACCGGAGAAGGCCCCATGTCATCGATCGTCAAACGCGAGCATCGGCTAGCCGACGGCCGCGAGCTCATCTACTTCGACGACGCCGACACCACCCTGGCGCCGGACCGCAAGCCGGATGCCCGCGTGCTCGACCCGAGACCGGAGACGGCGACGATGCGCCAGGACCCGCTCACCGGCGAATGGATCTCCATCGCCGCCGCCCGGCAGAATCGCGTCTTCCTCCCGCCGGCCGACAAGGACCCGCTCGCGCCGGCCTCGGCGACCAACCCCTCGGAGATTCCGGACAACTACGACGTCGCCGTCTTCGAGAACCGGTCGCCCTCGTTCGGCCCCGACGTCTCGGGGGGCTACTCCGAGCACGACCTGCGCACGATCGGCCTCGGTCGCACCCTGCCGTCGATCGGCCGCTGCGAGGTCGTCTGCTTCAGCCCGGAGCACGAGGGCTCGTTCGGCAGCCTCACCCCCTCCCGGGCGCGCACCGTGATCGAGGCGTGGGCCGATCGCACGGCCGCCCTCTCGGCCATGCCCGGCGTCGCCCAGGTCTTCCCGTTCGAGAACCGGGGCGAGGCGATCGGCGTGACGCTGCACCACCCGCACGGCCAGATCTACTCCTACCCCTATGTCACCCCGCGCACGACGCGACTGATCGAGTCGATCGAACGCTTCGGCCCCGACCTGTTCCAGAGCATCCTCGACTTCGAGGGCGCCTCGGAGCGCGTGGTGCTGCGCGGCGAGCACTGGACGGCCTTCGTGCCGTTCGCGGCACGCTGGCCGATCGAGGTGCACATGCTCCCCCACCGCCACGTGCCGGACTTCGCTGCCACGAGCACCGAGGAGCGCGACGAGCTCGCCGGCCTCTACCTCACGCTGCTGCGCGGCATCGACGCCCTCTACGACACCCCGACGCCCTACATCGCCGCCTGGCACCAGGCACCGGTGCGCGAGAAGCGGGACGAGATCCGGCTCATGCTGCAGGTGACCTCCCCGCGCCGGGCGGCCAACAAGCTCAAGTACCTCGCCGGCTCGGAGGCGGCCATGGGAGCATGGATCGGCGACGTGACGCCCGAGCAGACGGCCAGCGCCATCCGAACCGCCATCGAGACAGCAGGGACCAGCACGCCATGACCGACATCAGGGACGACGTCCGCCGGGGATTTGCGGAACTCTACGGCTACGAGCCGAGCGGCCTCTGGTCGGCGCCGGGTCGGGTCAACCTCATCGGGGAGCACACCGACTACAACGAGGGCTTCGTGCTTCCCCTCGCCATCAACCGCCGCACCGTGATCGCGCTCGGGCTGCGGCAGGACCGCGTGGCCCGGGTCGCGAGCGACTTCGCCGACGAGGTCGTGCAGATCGATCTCGGTGAGCTCTCGCCCGAGACGGTGCACGGCTGGTCCGCCTACCCGCTCGGCGTCGCCTGGGCGCTCGGCCAGCACGGCGCAGACCTCGCCGCCGTGCCCGGCTTCGACGTCTACATCGAGTCGGATGTGCCGGTCGGCGCCGGCCTGTCGTCCTCGGCCGCCATCGAGAGCGCGGTCGCCCTGGCCCTCAACGACGTCTGGCAGCTCGGCCTCGACCGGCCGACCCTCGCCCGCGTGGGCCAGCTCGCCGAGAACCGGGTGGTCGGCGCCCCCACCGGCATCATGGACCAGTCCGCCTCGCTGCTCGGCCAGAAGGACAGCGCGGTCTTCCTCGACTGCCGAAGCCTCGAGGCCCAGATCGTGGACCTCGGCTTCGACGCCGCCGGTCTCGTGCTGCTCATCATGGACACCGGGGTGAGCCACTCGCACGCCACCGGCGGCTACGCCGAGCGCCGGGCATCCTGCGAGCTCGGTGCGCGCGAACTCGGCGTCAAGTCTCTGCGCGACGTGGGCGTCGACGACCTCGAGCGGGCGCGCGCGATCCTCGACGACGTCACCTTCCGCCGGATGCGGCACGTGGTCACCGAGAACCAGCGGGTGCTCGACACCGTGCGCACGCTGCGGGAGGAGGGTCCGGCCGCGATCGGCGACCTTCTCGACGCCTCCCACGTGTCCATGCGCGACGACTTCGAGATCTCCGTGCCCGAGCTCGACCTCGCGGTCGAGACGGCGCAGTCGAACGGCGCCCTCGGGGCGCGGATGACCGGCGGCGGCTTCGGCGGGGCCGCCATCGCCCTCGTGCGGGCGGACGACCTCTCGCGGCTCCAGGTTGCTATTGACGGCGCCTTCGCAGAACATGGCTATGGTCAGCCTGATACCTTCGTCGTGACGGCTGCGCAGGGCGCATCCCGCGAACCCTGACCCCCGAGCTCCTCTTCGAGCCGCTAGGAGACACGAGTGCGAGCGTTTCACCCCACCGCGTCGATCGCCATCGGCGCCGTGCTTCTCGCCGCGCTGCTCACCGGATGCGCCGGCCCGACGCCGACCGCCCCCGCCGCGAGCAAGACGGCAACCCCGACCGCCGCCCCCTCGGCGAGCTCGACCGCCGGGCCGAAGGACGTGCTGTTCACCATCGCGGCGAACGTTCGAGGAAAGGACGGCAGCACCATTGCGATCCTCCTCACGGCGCACAAGCCCCTCCCATACAGCGTGAGCGCGGCGAAGCCTCTCAAGGACGAGTTCATCGCGTCCTGCGGCGCGGGCACCGCCGGCGTGCCGGTGACGAACGACAGCCTCGCCGCCAACGGCAGCATCCTCATGCCGATCGACATCGCCTCGAGCTCCAGCGGCAAGGTCTTCGTCTACCCGGTCACCCTCTCGCTGGGCAACCAGTACCGCGGCCAATCCGCGACGGGCAAGGGCGTCGCCCCGGCCGACTCGAGCCAGCCCTGCAACTCGGGTTACACCTGGGCGTCCTCCGGCGCGGTGCACGCCGTCGCGGTCTTCGAGAGCGGCAACCCGGGTCCAGACGTCAAGGCCTGGCGCTACGCCAAGTACGGCTTCAGCGTGCCCTTCGAGTCCAATTCCACGATCGAGGCCTGCACCATCACGGTCACCGACCTCGGCAAGTCGGTCGTGAACGGCATCGACGGCTGGGCCAGTCCGGACTCGGACGGCACCTCGTGCCAGATCGGCTACGTGGGCGAGTAGCCCGACCGGCGCCCGTCGAGCAGGCTCTGCACCGACGGCGGAAGTTGGATGCCCTCGGCAAGGTCCAGGGCCGCCAGCGCGGTCGTGAAACCCGTGGCCACCGGCAGCACGCCGGCCCAGGCCGGGCCGGCCACGTCATCCGGGCCGTCCTCCGGCCAGCCGTCCGACACCTTGAGGCTCCAGTCCTCCATCTCGAGTCGCAGCACGAGCGTCGCCGCGAGCTCCTTCGGGCTGTGCCGACGGATTTCGCCGACGCGGCCCGGGATTATCGCGTTCGTGATGTGGTCGAGGGCGTGCACCTTCGCGTCGTCGGTGACCGGACGGCAGCCGCCGAAGAGCACGGCGCTGCGGTAGTGCATCGAGGATTCGAACGCCGAGCGGGCAACCACGACGGCGTCGAGCGATGTCACCGAGAGGGCGACCGGCGTGCCCGTGGCGAGCAGGCGCAGCCAGCGGGAGCCTGTGGAGCCGTGCAGCAGGATGTCGTCGCCGGTGGAGACGATGGCGATCGGCAGCACGCGCGGTTGGCCGTCCACCACGAAGGCGACGTGCCCCACCCGAGCGTCGGCGATGAGGGCGTGCAGGGCCGCGCGATCCCGGCCGGGATACTTCTCCGGCATCCTGGCCGGGGTCACGCGGTCCTCGTGGCTCATAGCCGTTCGGCCGCCGCGACCACGTTCGCCATGAGCATCGCCCTGGTCATCGGGCCCACCCCGCCCGGCACGGGCGAGAGGAAGCCGGCCACCTCGGCGACCTCGGGGTCGACGTCGCCGATGAGCTTCGCCTTGCCGGTCTCCTCGTTCACCCGGCGGGTGATTCCCACGTCGAGCACGGCGGCCCCGGGCTTCACCCAGTCGGCCTTCACGAGGCCGGGCACTCCCACCGCCGCAACCACGATGTCCGCGCGGCGCACCTCGTCGGCCAGGTCGACCGTGCGGGAGTGCGCGAGCGTCACGGTGGCGTCCAGCCCCTTGCGGGTGAGCAGGAGGCCGAGCGGCCGGCCGACGGTGAGCCCGCGGCCGATCACGACCACGCGCTGGCCGGCGATCGGCACGCCGTAGCGCTGCAGCATCTCCACGAGCCCAGCCGGGGTGCACGGCAGCGGCGAGTCGAGCTCGCCGGAGACACCGAGCACGAGCCGGCCGAGGTTCATCGGGTGCAGTCCGTCGGCGTCCTTGGCCGGGTCCATCAACTCGAGCATGGCGTTCTCGTCGATGCCGGCGGGCAGCGGCAGCTGGATGATGTAGCCGGTCACCGCCGGGTTCTCGTTGAGCGCGACGATGGCGGCGCGCACCTCGTGCTCGGTGGCCGTGGCCGGCAGGTCGACGCGGATCGACTCGATGCCGAGCTCGACGCTGTCCCGGTGCTTTCCGGCGACGTAGGACAGCGAGCCGGGATCCGAGCCGACGAGGAGCGTGCCGAGGCCCGGGAACACGCCGCGCGCCTTGAGGGCGGCGATGCGGTCGACGAGCTCCGACTTGACGGCGGCCGCGGTCGCGACGCCGTCCATCCTGACTGCGGTCACGCCCAGGTGCCGGGGCTTGTGAGGCCCGGGTAGAGCGGGTAGCCGTCGGTGAGCGCGAGCACGCGCGCACGGAGGGCCGCGACATCCGGGTTCGGCATGAGGGCGATCGCGATGATGTCGGCGACCTCCGCGAACTCCTCGTCGCCGAAGCCGCGAGTGGCGAGCGCAGCGGTGCCGATCCGCACTCCGGACGGCGTCATGGCGGGGCGCGGGTCGAACGGCACGGCGTTGCGGTTCACGGTGATGCCCACCGAGTGCAGGATGTCCTCCGCGTCCTGTCCGTGGATGGCCGAGGTGCGCAGGTCCACGAGCACGAGGTGCACGTCGGTGCCGCCGGTGAGCACGTCGATGCCGGCCGCGGTCGCGTCCGGCGCGGTGAGGCGCTCGGCGAGGATCTGCGCGCCGCGCACCGTGCGCTCCTGACGGTCCTTGAATTCGGGCTCGGCGGCGAGCTTGAACGCGGTCGCCTTCGCGGCGATCACGTGCATGAGCGGACCGCCCTGCTGGCCGGGGAACACCGCGGAGTTGAGCTTCTTCGCGAGCGCCATGTCGCGGGCGACGATGAAGCCGGAGCGGGGACCCGCGAGGGTCTTGTGCGCGGTGCTCGACACGACATCCGCGTACGGCACGGGCGACGGATGAAGGCCGGTCGCGACAAGGCCGGCGAAGTGGGCCATGTCCACCCAGAGCTTGGCTCCCACCTCGTCGGCGATGGCACGGAACGCGGCGAAGTCGAGCTGGCGCGAGTAGGCGGACCAGCCGGCGATGAGCACGGTCGGCCGGTGCTCGAGGGCCTTCTCGCGCACGACATCCATGTCGACGCGGAAGGTCTCGGGGTCCACCCCGTACGCGGTGGCGTTGTAGAGCTTGCCGGAGAAGTTGAGCTTCATGCCGTGGGTGAGGTGGCCGCCGTGCGCGAGCTCGAGGCCGAGGATGGTGTCGCCGGGAGTGGCGATCGCCGCGAGCACCGCGGCGTTGGCGGTGGCACCGGAGTGGGGCTGCACGTTGGCGTACTCGGCTCCGAAGAGCGACTTGACGCGCTCGAGGGCGAGGTTCTCTGCGATGTCGACGAACTCGCAGCCGCCGTAGTAGCGGCGGCCGGGGTAGCCCTCAGCGTACTTGTTGGTGAGCACGGAGCCCTGGGACTCGAGCACCGCGCGGGCGACGAAGTTCTCGCTCGCGATCATCTCCAGCGTGCCGCGCTGGCGGCCGAGCTCGGACTCGAGGGCCGCCGCGATCTCGGGATCGACGCTCGAGAGCGGATCCGTGAAGGTGGTGGGAAGTTTGTCGGTTACTGCGTTTTCAACGGACACTGGCGTTGCTCCTTAGACATGACCGGACGACGAAAGGCTATCCGGTTCGGCCCAGGCGTACGGCCGAATCGTAGAAGGTCGCTCCCCGATGGTTACCCACCTCAACGCCAGTCGCGACCCGATCAGTTTACCAGCCAGGCGGCCCACTCAGCCGCCCGCCTCGAGCAGCGCGTCGACCACCGCGCGGGTCGGGGCTGTCGAGGGTCCCGAGCGGTTGACGGCGAGGGCGGCGCAGGCGTTCGCGCGACGGGCGGCGGCCATCGGGCGCTCGCCGGCGGCGAGCGCGGCGAGGAACGCACCGGCGTGGGCGTCCCCCGCGCCGGTGGTGTCGACCGCCGCCACCGGGAATCCCGCAACGTGGGTGATCTCGCCGCGCAGGCAGAGCAGGCAGCCGTCCGGTCCGAGGCGCACGATGGTGCCCGACGCCCGGCCGCCGACCGCAGCCAGCGCGAGGATCGCGGCCACGGCATCCGCCTCCCCCGTGAGCATCGTGGCCTCCCGCGCGTTGCAGCTCAGCCAGTCCGCTCGCCGGGTGACCAGCCGCCACACCTCGTCCGGGATGTCGGCGGCGAGCGGTCCCGGGTCGAACAGCACCCGGGTGCCGGCCGGCACGGTGCCCAGCCAGGCCGACAGCACCGCGCCGTTCGTGCGCTCGAGCAGGCCGTAGCCGGACACGTGGACCAGGTCGTGCTCGCCGGGACGCACCGCGGAGATCGCCGTGGCGGTGAGGGCGGCCTCCGCGCCGAAGACCGTGACGAAGGTGCGTTCGCCTCCCGCGTCGATGAGCGCCACGTCGTAGCCGGTGTCGAGGCCGGGAGTCGGCGGCAGCAGCGCGTCGATCCCCGCCGCGGCGAGCTCGGCCCGCACCCGGTCGCCGAACACTCCGGTGCCGTGCCCGCCCGCGTAGGCGGTCGGCAGGCCCTGGCGCACCGCGGCGACCATGGTGTTGAAGCTCCCGCCCGGCGAGACGCCCGCGGCGTCGGCCAGCACATCGCCGCCCCGCTCCGGCAGGTGCGGCACCCGCGCCGCGATGTCGATGATGACGTTGCCGACGCTGATCAGCCGCGCGCTCATCGCAGCTCCAGCAGAGCGTCGACGACCGGCTCGAGGCTCAGGCCGTTCACCCGGTCCACAGTCTCCCTCGCCTCGGCGGGGAAGCCCGCTGTGCCGTGGGTCGCCCCCGCCACCGCTCCGACCATCGCGGCGACGGTGTCGCTGTCGCCCCCGAGCGACGCGGCGGCGAGGCACGCCCGCCACGGGTCGCCTGGAAAGGTCGCGAGGATTCCGAAGGCGGCGGGCACCGACTCCTGCGTCGCGAGGCTGGTGCCGACGAGCTCGGAGATGTCGGTGAGACCGCGCTCGGGGTCGGCCGGGTCGGCGAGGCCGATGGCCCAGCGGATGCGGCGGGAGACGTCGGCGGCGGCCACCCAGTTGCCGCGCGTGCGTGCGATCGCCGACGCCGCGATGGCGTACTCGAAGGCCTCGCGCACCGTCGCCCCATCGACCCCGGCGCTCACCGCCGCGGCGACCGCCGCCGCCCCGGCGATCGCGACTCCCGTGTTGTGGCTCACCAGGCTCGCCTCGACCACCCGGTCGACCAGAAGGTCGAGGTCGCGCGAGCCGACGGCGATGCCGACCGGGGTCACCCGCATGGCCGCCCCGTTCGTGGTGCCGAACCGGCCGGCCAGCTCGACGGCCTCTCCGGCGAGCACCGCCCGGACCGCGCGACTGGTCGACGGCCCGAGCAGGTCGAGCGAGCCGCGCTCGCGCATCCCCTGCTCCCAGTCCACGAGGGCGGCCGCGAACTCGCGCGGGTCGATTCGGCCTCGGCCGTCGATGAGCATCCCGGCGAGCAGCAGCGCCTGCTCGGTGTCGTCGGTGATCGACCCGGCGGGAAGTCCGGCCGCGAGCGGATGGTCGGCCGCCGCCGGCTCGAAGCCGGTGAGGCGACCGTACCGCCCGGCGACCGCCGCGCGGCTCATCAGCTGGGTCGGCATCCCGAGGGCGTCGCCGATCGCCAGTCCGTACAGTGCCGCGAGCGCGCGGTCGCGGGAGGCGGGCACGTCAGCGGGCCGAGAAGGAGAAGTGCAGGCTGAAGTGCGCCGGGTCGAGCAGGCTCTCCACGCTCTCCACGAGCGCGCCGCCCGAGTCCCTGGTGACGCAGCGCGACCACAGGAACGCCTCGCCGGGATCGCGCTCGAGGAGGCGGGCATCCTCGCCCTCCAGCCGCCGCACCTCCACCCACTGCTCCCCCTGGGCGGCGACCAGTCCGGACTCGAGCAGCAGCCGGGTGAGCGACCCGTCGGCCAGGCCGGCCCCGAACGCGGCGACGGCGAGCGGGGTGGCCGGGATGCGGGAACGCTCGTACGAGACGGGAGACCCGTCCGCGACGCGGCGGAGCCGTTCGACGAGGATGAACCGGTCGGAACTCTCGGCGAGCTCGGCGGCGAGTTCGGCATCCGTCACCTGCTCGAGCCGCAGCACCTCCACCCGGGCGTCGACGCCCTGCTCCCTCAGGGCGCGCGCCCAGCCGAGCTTGACGTCCAGCGGCCGGCCGTCGAAGGTCACGAAGGAGCCCTTGCCCGAGCGCGTGGCGATCAGGCCGGCCTCGCCGAGCTCCGAGAGGGCCGCCCGCACGGTGTTGCGGCTCACCGAGAAGCGCTCGGCGAGCGCCGCCTCGCCGGGCAGCTGCCGACCGAAGGGAACGCTGCCGCCGCGGATCTCCGTCTCGAGCACGAGCGCCACCTGCTCATGCTTGAGCCGCGGGCGCTCGGCGGTCACGCGCCCTCCGCGCCGATCGCCGCCGCCGTGGTGATCTCGATGAGCGGCGTGTAGAGGGCCATCGCGCCGATCGCCCGGTCGTGATCGAAGTCGGTGAGCCCGGCGCACGCGTCCTCCACCACGCGCACGTGCACCCCGGCATCCGCCGCGGCGAGGGCCGTCGAGAGCACGCAGCAGTCCGTCGACACCCCGGCGAGCACCATCTCGGTGCTGTCGCCCAGGATCCCCGCGAGTTCCGCGCCCCACTTGCCGAAGGTCTCGCGCGTCACGGTCGGCAGGTCGAGCGCGGCGAACACCGGCGCCAGCTCATAGAGCGGATCGGTGGGAGGCACGAGCGCGAACGGCCACGCCTCGTAGTACGGGATCCAGGCTCCCCGAGGCTCGGCGGGCGCGACGAAACGGGTGAAGACCACCCGCGGCGAGAACTGCTCGACCAGCCGGGCGATGGTCGGCTCGATCGTCGGGAAGCCGGGGGTGAACCACTCGCTCCCCGGGTCGCCGAAGATCCGCTGCATGTCGATCACGACGAGCCACGGCGCGGCTCCCGACTCGGCACTCGAGGTCACGCGCGCTCCTCGACGCGTGCCTGCTCGATCGGCTGCGCCTCCTGGCGGCGGATCGCGCCGCGCCCGAAGATCAGGATTCCGAAGAATCCGATCAGCAGGGCGATCAGCACGCCGAGGTTGGCGTAGGCCCACGGCCCGGATCTGCCGCCCAGGCCGACCGGCCCGAGCAGGTAGCCCTGCCAGTTGAGCCACTCCGGCACGCCGAAGGTGTTCGTGATCATGCCCCAGCCGATCACGGTCCCCACCACGATGAGGCCGATGGACAGCCACCGCACATCGCCGTACCGGCCGCGGTGGTCGTAGAGGTCAGCCTCGGAGTAGTCCTTGCGCCGCAGCACGATGTCGGCCACCAGCACCCCGCACCAGGCCGCGATCGGCACGCCGAGCGTCACGAGGAACGCCTCGAACGGCGCGATGAAGCTCGGGGCGAAGAACACGACGTAGATGGCGCCGGCGATCATCACCACCCCGTCGATGCCGGCCGCGGCGAACCGCGGGATCTTGATTCCGGCGCTCAGCAGCGCGAGGCCGGACGAGTAGATGTCGAGCACGGCCCCGCCGACGAGGCCGAGCACGGCCACGAGGGCGAACGGCACGAGGAACCAGGTGGGCAGGATCGTCGTCAGGGCGCCGATCGGGTCGGCGCCGATGGCCTTGCTCAGGCTCGCCGACGACCCGGCGAGCAGCAGGCCGAACACCACGAGGATCACCGGGGCGACCGAGGCGCCGAAGGCCGTCCAGCCGATCACGGAGGAGCTGCGCGAGCCCCGCGGCAGGTAGCGCGAGTAGTCGGCGGCGGCGTTTACCCAGCCGAGACCGAATCCGGTCATCACGAAGACGAGCGCCCCGATCACCGCCTGTCCGGCTCCGGCGGGCAGCGCCGCCACGGTGGCGAGGTTGATGTGCGGCACGGCGAGGATGATGTACACCACGGTGAGCACGCCGGTGATGATCGTGATCCACACCTGCAGGCGCATGATGAGGTCGAAGCCGATCACCCCGGCCACGACGATCAGGCCGGCGACCACCACGAGGGCCACGATCTGGGTGGCGACGCCGCCCTGCCAGCCGAGCTCCCGAAACACGGTGGAGGTGGCGAGCACGGCGAGCGCCGTGAGCGCCGTCTCCCAGCCCACGGTGAGCACCCACGAGATCACCGAGGGAAGGGCGTTGCCGCGCACTCCGAAGCTGGCGCGGCTGAGGATCATGGTGGGAGCTGAACCGCGCTTGCCGGCGAGGGCGATGATGCCGCAGAGCAGGAAGGACACGACGATCCCGATCACGCCGACGAGGGTCGCCTGCCAGAAGGAGATGCCGAAGCCGAGGATGAACGACCCGTAGCCGATCCCCAGCACGGACACGTTCGCCGCGAACCACGGCCAGAAGAGGCTGCGCGGAGCGCCTTTGCGCTCGCTCTCCGCGATGGTGTTGATGCCGTTGAGTTCGACGCTCAGGGCGTCCCTGCCCGAGGACGTGATGCCCTCGCTTGCGGTTGTGGCCACGACCCGACCTCTCTCGAATGCACCTGTTCAGACCTGTTCAGCACAAGCTAGTCCTCGCCTCCGCCGGGTGTCAACGGGGCCGGGGGGCCGTCGAGTCGGGCCTAATGGCCGCTCCAGTCCGGCCGAAGCGGCCAGATGCCCCGAGTCGAGCATCCTGGGCAGCGGGGTGGGCCGTGGGCCGGTCGGGGCGGGGCCGGGCCGGTCAGGCCGGACGGGGACGCGCGCGGTTGGCGCGGGCCGTGAGCCAGGCGTCGGTCGCGAGGCTGAGCACGATTCCGGCCGCGAGAAACACGAGGTTCACGAACGGCAGGCTTTCGAGCCCCACCCGGTCCAGCAGGATGCCGCCCACGAGAGCGCCGCCACCGATCGCCAGGTTGAACGAGGTGGTGAACAGCGCGGCGGCGAGGTCGCGGATGCGCGCGGACGCCGTGTGCAGCATCCGCGTCTGCAGCATCGCCGGCAGCCCGCCGAAGGCGATCCCCCAGACCACGATCGCGGCGAGCACCACCACCGGGTTCGTCGGGAACAGGGCCAGCGCCAGCACCGCCAGGAGCACGATCGCCGTCGCCACCACGAAGCCTCGCCGCGAGAACCGATCGGCGACGGCGCCGGCGAGGGCCAGGCCCACGGCCCCCGCCCCGCCGTAGAGGAACAGGATGAGGGCGATCGACGAGGCGTCGAAGTGCGCGGTGTGGATGAGCCAGGGCGCGATGTAGGTGTAGTAGACGTTCTGGCCCATCATGATCACCACGATCACGAGGCAGATCACGATCACGCCCGGCAGGCTCCTGTCGCGCCCGAGCGGCACCGCGATCTCTCCCGTGGAGAGGGTCACCCGATGCTCGACCGGCGGCAGGAACCGCAGCACGAGGGCCGCCAGCACCAGGATGACGACCGCGATCGCCGCGAAGGCGAGGCGCCAGCCGACGAGGTGGCCGAGTGCCGTGCCGAGGGGAACCCCGAGCACGAACGCCGCCGTCGCGCCGCCGCTCGTGATGGCCACCGCGCGGCCGATCTGGTGTTTGGGCACGAGGTGGGCGGAGTACGCGCCGACCACCGCCCAGAAGAGCCCGTGCGCGAGCCCGCCGATCACCCGCGCGACAACGAGCACCTCGTAGGTGGGCGCGAGGGCGGCGAGAACCGCACCGCTCGCGATCACGAGCAGCACCACGATCACCAGCAGCTTGCGCGAGAAGCGACGGGTGAGCGCCGCGAGGGGGGTCGTGGACACCACCACGGTCGCGGCGAAGATCGTGATGAGCAACCCGATGCGCGACTCGGACACGTTCAGCTCGCGGGCCATGTCCGGCAGAAGACCGGTGGGCAGGAACTCGCTCGTCACGGACACGAAGATGGCCCCCGCGAGCACGAGGAGTCCGGCGATCGGGAACGCCGATGCCGTCTGTGCCTGAGTCCCGCGCGCAGCCAATCGACAACCGTCCCGTGTGGAGTGTGGTGCGCTTCGCCGCCCGCGGGTTGCGGCAGACACGCGCCGCAACCATTCCAGAATACTCTTGAGCCGTGACCACGTCCTCGACCCACTGGGTGCTGACCCTCGTTTGTGCAGACCAGCCGGGAATCGTGCACGCGATCAGCGGCGCGATCGTCGAGGCCCGCGGCAACATCACCGAGTCGCAGCAGTTCTCCAGCGACGACACCGGCACGTTCTTCATGAGGCTCCAGGTGGAATCCGACGCCGACCGGGCCACCTTCGAGGCGAAGCTCGCGCCCGTCACGGCCCGCTACGACATGGCCTGGAAGCTGGATGTCGTCGGCCGTCCGCTGCGCACCCTCGTTCTCGTGTCCCGGGCCGCCCACTGCCTCAACGACCTGCTCTTCCGGGAGCGGGCGGGCCAGCTTCCCGTCGAGCTGCCCCTCGTGCTCAGCAACCACCACGACCTCGCGAGCCTCGCCGAGTTCTACGGGGTGCCGTTCGAGTCCCACCCGGTGGTCTCCCAGGGCCAGAAGCTCGCCTTCGAGGACCGCATCCTCGATGCGGTCGAGCAGTTCGACATCGAGCTCGTGGTGCTCGCGCGGTACATGCAGATCCTCTCCCCCGAGCTCTGCGACCGCCTCGCGGGCCGCATCATCAACATCCACCACTCCTTCCTCCCTGGCTTCAAGGGGGCGAACCCCTACCGGCAGGCCCACGCCCGCGGGGTGAAGCTCATCGGTGCCACCGCCCACTTCGTGACGAGCGACCTCGACGAGGGCCCGATCATCGAGCAGAACGTGGTGCGCGTCGACCACTCGCGCACGCCGGCCGAGCTGGTCTCGATCGGCCAGGACGAGGAGTCCCGCACGCTCACCCAAGCCGTGAAGTGGTTCGCCGAGAATCGCGTGCTGCGGGATGGCGCCCGCACGATCATCTTCAAATAGCCGGCCCGACCGCCCGTATTCACGGCGCGGCTGGCGCTTCGCTACTGTTGGAGGGTGACGAGGCCAGAAACTGATGCGGTCCGGCTCGGCCCCAACGACGTCGTGCGCTTTCTGCTCGAACTCTTCGCCCTCTTCTCGCTGGGTTACTGGGGCTTCCGCGCCTGGCCGTTCCCGTGGCCCGGCGTGGTATTCATGATCGGCGTGCCGCTCTTCGCCGCCGTGGTGTGGGCTGTCTTCCGCTCGCCCAAGGCGGTCGTGCCCCTCGACCCGGTGGGCCGCGCGCTCGTCGAGATCCTGGTCTTCGGCTCCGCCGCGGCCGCCTGGTTCATGCTCGGCCTGCCCGTGATCGGCGCGGCCTTCGCGGTGGTCGCCGCGATCAGCGGCGTGATCAACGGCCGGGCAGAGCTCACCAAGGGAGACAACGAATGACCATCCTGTTCCACGGAGCGCGCAAGCTCGACATCACCGGCCAGGTCGACGACTTCTGGATGCTCGTGCAGGGCGAGGGCATCCTCGCCACCGGCTCGGGCAAGGACCTGCCGACCGCGTCCGAGACCGTGGACGTGGGCGGTCGCTGGCTGGTGCCGGGCTTCATCGACCTGCACGGCCACGGCGGAGGCGGCCACGCCTACGACGACGGGCCGGCGGCGATCGGCGGGGCCCTCGCCGCCCACCGCGCCCACGGCACCACCCGCACGGTGCTCAGCCTCGTCGCCAACCCGATGGCGCAGCTGCGGGAGAGCCTCGGCGTGATCGCCGACCTCGCCGAGTCCGACCCGCTCGTGCTCGGGTCCCACCTCGAGGGTCCGTTCCTCTCGCCCGAGCACCGCGGCGCCCACAATCCGGAGTTCCTGCTCGAGCCGAGCCCGTACCGGGTGGACGAGCTGCTCGAGGCCAGCCGGGGCACGCTTCGCCAGGTGACGATCGCCCCCGAGCTGCCCAACGCCCTCGATGCCATCGACGTGCTCGTCGAGGCCGGAGTCGTCGTGGCGGTCGGCCACACGGACGCCACCTTCGAGAGCACCAGGGAGGCCTTCGACCGGGGCGCCCGACTGCTCACCCACGCGTTCAACGCGATGCCGGGCATCCACCACCGCGCGCCCGGCCCGGTGGTCGCGGCGTTCGGCGACGACCGCGTGACCCTCGAGCTGATCCTCGACGGTCGGCACGTGCATCCGCAGGTCGCGGCGCTCGCGTTCCGCGAGGCGCCTCACCGGATCGCTCTCGTTACGGATGCGATGGCCGCCGCCGGCGCCTCGGACGGCGACTACCGCCTCGGCTCGCTCAACGTGACCGTGCGGCACGGGCTCGCGGTGCTCTCCGGAACCTCCACGATCGCCGGGTCGACGCTCACCCAGGACGTGGCCCTGCGCTGCGCGATCGACAACGCCGGCGTGAGCCCAGCGGATGCGGTGGGCGCGCTCACGGCGACGCCCGCCCGAGTTCTCGGGCTCGAGCACCGGCTCGGCCGGCTCGCCCCCGGGTTCGTCGCCGATGCCGTGCTGCTCGACCACGACTGGCAGGTCGGCGAGGTCTGGGCGAACGGACTCCGCATCGCCTAGCTGTACTGCCCAGGCAGCCCGGTTGAGTGGGCGTCGTCGGCCCTCTGGCGGTGCCGCGCGCGCCGGTCGGACCGCGTTCTGCAGGACGGGCCCCGGTGGTACGGGTGCTTACCCCGCAGACTCTGGTTGTGCAGGACAGCGTCTGCGGGACACGGCACGGGTGTGGCGACCCGGCCGGTTCCGGTCTGCAGGACGCTCTCGTCACTTCTGCACCTCTCGTCCTCGCCATGGCCCGAGCCGTCTTGCACAACCGTCCTGCATAACTGGAGTCTGCGGGGCGGGCACCCGTGGACTGCGCCGCCGCCCTGCACAACTGTCCTGCACAACTGTCCTGCACAACTGGAGTCTGCCGGACACCGCGATCGGAGCCCGCCCACCCCTCAGCCGGTTAACCAACGTCCCTGGGCAGTACATCTAGAGGGCCTCCCAGTCAGGCTTGTTCGCCCAGGCGTAGCGGTAGTAGTCCGCGTTGGCGAGGGCGGATGCGGCTGCCTCGTCCACGAGAACCGTCACGTGCGGGTGCAGCTGGATCGCCGAACCCGGAGCGCTCGCCGTGACCGGCCCCTCGACAGCCGCCGCGATCGCCTCGGCCTTGCCCTGGCCGAACGCGAGCAGCACGAGGTGCCGCGCCCGGCGGATCGTGCCGAGGCCCTGGGTTATGCAGTTCACCGGCACCTCGTCGAGGGAGTCGAAGAAGCGCGCGTTGTCGTTCCTGGTCTGCTGGGTGAGCGTCTTCACCCGGGTGAGCGACTCGAAGGAGGAACCGGGCTCGTTGAACCCGATGTGACCGTCGGTGCCGATGCCGAGAATCTGCAGGTCCACCCCGCCCGCCGCGCGGATCGCGCGCTCGTAGTCGTCCCCCGCCGTCTGGATCGGTCCGTCGTGGCCCGGAACGCGGATGAGCGCCGGGTCGAGCCCGAGCGGTTCGACCACGTCGCGGGTGATCACCGACCGATAACTCTCCGGATGGCCCTCCGGCAGCCCGACGTACTCGTCGAGGGCGAAGCCGCGCACCCGCGAGAGGTCGGCGCGGCGGGCGGCGACGGCGCGGTAGACCGCGAGGGGCGTCGATCCGGTCGCAAGGCCCAGCACGGCATCCGGCTTCGCCGCCACGAGCGCGAGGATGGCGTCGGCCGCGAGTTCTCCCGCCGCCGCCATGCCGTCGAGGATCACTATTTCTGCCATGGGGTGTCTCCGGTCGTTGTCATGCCGACGAGGGCTGCACCCACGGCGGCGGCGGGGAAGTCGCTCGGGACGAGCTCTACCCGGTCGGGAAGGTCGAGGGAGGCGAGGAACGGCGAGGAGGCCGCCCACGTGCCGAGAACCCCGCGAACGCCCACCAGCAGCGTGTCGCCGAGCGAGCTGAGGCCGCCGCCGATTACGACGGTGTCGACGTCCACGGACAGCACGAGCATCCGCACCGCCGAGGCGACGTTGCGCACCAGTCCGTCGCGCACCTCGACGGCGCGGGCGTCTCCCGCCGCTGCCGCCTCGAACAGGGCGTGAACGGGGCTCGGATGATCGCTCGGCCACTGCCGGGCCACCCCCGACCCCGAGGCGACGGTCTCGAGGCAGCCGCGCTGGCCGCACGGGCACAGCGGTCCGTTCGGGTCGACGGGGATGTGTCCGATCTCGCCGGCCGTGCCGCGCGAACCGCGCCAGAGCCGTCCGGCGAGCACGAGCCCCGCGGCCAGGCCGGTGCCGAGGTTGAGGTAGGCCATGGACTGCTCGAGCGGCCGGTCGAGCAGTCGGAACGCCCCGACGGCCGCGGCATTCACGTCGTTCTCCACCCGCACCGGGAGGCCGAGCAGAGTGCCGAGTTCCCGACCGAGTTCCAAGCCCTCAAGCCCGAGGTTGACCGCGTGGGACACCCGGCCGGTGTCGCTGTCCACCGCGCCCGGGATGCCGACCCCCACCGTGGCGAAGGACGCGGTCTCGACCCCGGCGAGCCTGGCCAGGCTGCGCACGGATTCGGCGGCCGTCTCGAGCACGACGGTCGGACCAAACCCGGTGGGCAGCCGAACCTGATGCACCACCGCCCCGGCGTCGTCGACAAGCACGGCGTGGATCTTGGTGCCGCCGATGTCGACGCCGACTCTCATGGCCGGCCCGTCTCGGTGCCTACGGCGTCGGCGCGGGCCTCGAGCCAGGCGAGCAGTGCCCGGCCCACGTGCCGCGATCCGCCGAACGTCGCCACGTCCGCGTATGCGCGATCGTCGCCCGGCCACCCCATGTCCACGACGAGGGCGGACGGATGACCGGCGCGGATCGCGTCGATCGCCTCCCGCACCCAGGGGTGCCGGTGGTTGCCCTTTCCCACGAGAACGGGCTGGACGCCGGACGGCAGCTCGAGCGCGTCGCCTCGTCGCAACACGATCGGATCCTCCCCCGCGGCAGCCACTCCCCAGAGCGACCGGCCCACCGCGATGTTCGAGGCGGTCTCGAGCACGACGAGCGCCCGCTCGGCGGACACCGCGACGCCGGGCCGCAGATCGAATGACCCCGAGGTGCGGGCGAGATCGAACTCGTCGTCGAGCTCGCCACCATATTCCGGTACGGGAATAAGCTCGCTGCGTTCGTCGACAGCGCGGGCGAGGTCCCGGTTGCGGGCCGCGGCCTCCTCGAGGCGCGCGGCCGAGAGACCGCCGGCGGAGATCGCGCCCAGGAGCGCCTGCACGATCTCGTCGAGCTGCTCGGCGGTGTTCCTCGTTCCGATGCAGAGCAGGTCGCAGCCCGCATCCACGGCGCGAACGGCGGCGGCGGCGATGCCGATCTCGGCGCTCGCCCCCGCCATGTCGAGGGCGTCGGTCACAATCACGCCGGCGAAGCCCAGCTCGCCGCGAAGCAGGTCGCCGAGGATCCGGCGTGAGAACGTGGCCGGGCCGTGCGCGTCCACCCGGGGCAGCACGATGTGCGAGGTCATGATGGTGCTGGTTCCCGCCTCGATCGCCGCGCGGAACGGCACGAGCTCCCGCTCGCGCAGCTCGTCGAGCGACAGGTCGACCACGGGGAGGGCGACGTGGGAGTCTTGCGCCGTGTCGCCGTGCCCCGGAAAGTGCTTGGCGCTCGAGGCGACACCGGTGGACTCGAGTCCCCGCACCCAGGCCGCGCTGTGCCGGGCGACGAGGGCCGGATCGGTTCCGAAGCTGCGGACGCCGATCACCGGGTTGTCCGGATTGGAGTTGATGTCCACGTCCGGTGCGAAGTCGAGCGAGCAGCCCGCCCGGCGCAGCTGCCAGCCGACCGACCGGGCCACCGCCTCGGTGTAGTCGAGGTCGTCGATCCGGCCGAGGATCGCGTTGCCCGGGTACGGCGAGCCGGTGGCCGCGAAGAGCCGGGTGACGTCGCCTCCCTCCTCGTCGATCGCGATGATGGCCAGGGGGTTCGCCCGCCTGATCTGGTCGGTGAGCCGCCGGACCTGGTCGAGGGAGACGATGTTCTCGGCGAAGAGGCAGACCCCGGCGAGACCCTGCTCCAGCCTCGTGGCGAGCCACTCGGGGAGCGTCGTGCCGGCGAATCCCGGCAGCAGCACACCGGCCGCGTTGCGCGCGCTCGTCTCGCGATCGGTCATGCTGTTCCTCACTCTGGGGGGATCCGACGGGGCGTCGGACGGCCCGTCCGGTAATTACGTCAAGCGTCCTAACAAACCGCCTTCTCCCATGCTAGCGAGGGTTCGCCTCTCGCGGGAGTCCGTATCACGAGACACCGAGCTCGGCGGAGATGACCATGACCGCGGCGCCTCGCAGCACGATGTCGTCGCCGAGCGTCGTCATCCTCAGCACCAGGTCGCCGTGGAATTCGGCCATCGTGCGCTCGCGCACCGTCTCGCGTGCCGACTCGGCGAGGGTGCCGTCCAGCAGTGCGGTAGGCCCGCTCAGAATCACCTCAGACAGGTCGAGCGCCCCGATGATGGGTGCGAGCACGATGCCCAGCCGCCGGCCGGCCTCGCGCAGGATCGCTTCCCGCTCCTCGGGTGCCCGCCGAATCCGGGCCTCGAGCCGCGGCACGGCCAGCCAGGTCTCGAGGCAGCCACGCTTGCCGCAACTGCACTCGTCGCCGCCGTCGGTGCCGACCACGACATGGCCGATCTCGCCCGCCGCGAAGCGACCGCCGGCGAGCAGGCCTCCCCCGAGCAACAGTCCGGCTCCCACGCCGTGCCCGACCCTGACGAGCATCGTGTCCCCCTCGGCGTTGCCGAAGCTGTGTTCGGCCAGGATCGCGGCATTCGCGTCGTTGGCCACGACCACGGGGAGGCCGAACCGTGCGGCAAGCAGAGACCGCAGGGGCAGGGCGGTCCAGCCGAGATTCGGGGCCTCGAGCACCACACCGTCGGGGTCGACGACGCCCGGGGACCCGACCCCGAGGCCGAGGATCGGCCGGTTCGACCGCGAGAGGAGCTCGTCGGCGAGCGCGAACACCGTGGCGAGCGCGTCGTCCCCGACTCTGCCGGCGAGCGGCAGCTCCGCCCGCGCGAGGATCGTGCCGGCCAGGTCGAGCACCGCCCCGCGGAACACGGAGTGGTCGCTGAGATCGATGCCGAGCACCTGGAAGGCCGAGCGGCCGATGTCGAGGAGCGTCGCCGGCTTTCCCGGGCGCGTGCCGTCGCGCTGGCCGGTCTCCACGATCAGGCCCTCGGCGATCAGCTCGCCGACGAGGTCGGAGACGGTCACCCGGGTGAGACCCGTGCGCCTCGCCACGTCGGCGCGGCTCTGCTGCCCGGCCGTGTAGAGGGTCTGCAGCACGAGGGCGCGGTTGTGCCCTCGTGCGTGTTCGGGAAGCACCTTCGTGCTCGGCCGCAGCACCCGACCGGCGATGAACGCCCCGGGAACGCGGCGCGCGGCCGGTCGCCCCTCGGGCGCACGCGGCTCGGTGGCCGTGTCTCCGGCGCCGGGTTCGCTCATGTTTGTAAGTCAACCTTACGAACTCCGCCGCGCGCAATGCCGCGCGGCCGCATCCCCGCGATTGTTCCCGTTCGTCGGGTTTGTGCCGGCTCGCCCCGGAACACACCTGTCAAACGGGAACAATCGCGGGATGAGGTGGCTAGGCCCGGGATACCCGCAGGGTCACGATCTGGAACGGCCCGACCACGAGCCGCGCCGTGCCCCCCGACACCGAGGTCACCGCTCGAGCCGGCAGCTCCCGCTCGAGAAGGTCGGTCTCGCGCACGGTCGACGCATCGAGCGAACCGTCGAAGTCGATGGTTCCCCCCGATCGCACGCCGGTCGACTCGTAGAGCCGCACGATCAGGTCACCGGACCGGTCCTCCGCGAGCTTGATCGCCTCCACGACGATGGCCGGGTTGTGCACCACGACCAGGGGCGCGACCGGCCCGGAGCCCGGCAGCACCCGCTGCGGCAGGTTGATGCGGTAGCCCTCGCGCACGGCGTCGATGATCTCGGCCCCGACGGTGACCGACGAGCGAAGCACGTGGGTGCCCTGGTCGGCCTCGGGGTCGGGGAACACCGGCGCGCGCAGCAGGGACTGCCGAACGAGCGTCGTGGTTCCGCCACCCTCGCGCGGCTGGCGCGTGATGTCGTGGCCGTAGGTGGCGTCGTTCGCCACCGCGACGCCGACGCCGGGCTCGCCCACGTGCACCCAGCGGTGAGCGCTCGTCTCGAATCGGGCGACATCCCACGACGTGTTCTCGTGGGTCGCGCGGTAGACATGGCCGAACTGGATCTCGGAGGCCGCCCGCTCGGCCCGCACGTCGATCGGGAACGCGAGCTTGATGAGCTTCTGCCGTTCGTGCCAGTCGAGGGTGGTGGTGATCTCCAGGGTCGGCGATCCGGCGGCGAGGCTGAAGTCCTGCATGACGCTCGATTCGCCGAACTCGCGCAGCACGCGCACGGCAACCCGGCCCTCCTCCTCGGTGACCTCGAGGGAGGTGACGTCGGTGAGGGTCTGGCCGTGGCGGCGGTAGTGCTCGTCGATGTCCCAGGCGTCCCACTGGTTGGGGGTGTCGCGGAACAGCTGCAGCTCGGCGAGGGACTCACCGGGCGCCACGAACTCGCGGCCGCCCAGCGCGTCGGTGAGGGACGAGACCCGGCCGGTCGCGTCGATCGACACCCGCACCAGCCCGTTCTCGAGCACCGCTCCCCCGTCCACGCGAGAGATCGTGACCTCCCCGCCACGCACCGGCACGCCGGCGCTGAGCGGCGGCACTCCGGCCACCGCGAACGGGGAGGCGTTGAACACCACCGACTCGTCGCCGGCGCCACGCAGGGCGTCGATCGACGTCGCGATCACCGCCTCGAGTCGCCCGGCCACCTCGCGGTAGCTCGCCTCCGCCTGCTTGTGAACCCAGGCGATCGACGATCCGGGAAGGATGTCGTGGAACTGCAGCAACAGCACGGTCTGCCAGATGCTGTCCAGCTCCTCGTACGGATAGTCCACCCCGGCGCGCAGCTGAGCCGTGGTGGCCCACAGCTCGGCCTCGCGCAGCAGATGCTCGCTGCGCCGGTTGCCCTGCTTCGTGCGGGCCTGGGAGGTGTACGTGCCGCGATGGAACTCGAGGTAGAGCTCGCCCGTCCAGACCGGCGGATGCGGGTACTCGGCCCGCGCGTCGTCGAAGAAGCGCCGGGGCGACGCGATCCGCACGGTGGGCGAACCCTCGAGGGACGCGGTGCGGGAGGCCGCGGCGAGCATCTCCCTGGTCGGTCCGCCGCCGCCGTCGCCGAAGCCGAACGGCACGAGCGACGAGTTCGCCGCCCCCTTCTCGGCGTACTGGCGCTGGGCCCTGGCGAGCTCCTGGCCGGACAGCACCGAGTTGTAGGTATCGACGGGCGGGAAGTGGGTGAAGATGCGCGTGCCGTCTATTCCCTCCCAGTCGAACGTGTGGTGCGGCATGACATTCGTCTCGTTCCAGGAGATCTTCTGGGTAAGGAAGTACTCCGATCCGGCGGCGGAGGCGATCTGCGGAAGCGCGGCGGAGTAGCCGAACGAGTCGGGAAGCCACACCTCCAGCGGGTCGACGCCGAACTCCCGCAGGAAGAACCCCTTGCCGGCCACGAACTGGCGGGCGAGCGCCTCGCCGCCCGGCAGGTTGGTGTCCGACTCCACCCACATGCCGCCGACCGGCACGAAGCGGCCCTCCATCACGCGGGCCCGGATGCGCTCGAACAGCTCCGGATAGAACTCCTTCATCCAGGCGAACTGCTGCGCCGACGAGCAGGCGAAGACGATCTCGTCGTCGACCTCCATGAGCTGCAGCACGTTGGAGAAGGTGCGCGCGCACTTGCGGATGGTCTCCCTGGTCGGCCACAGCCAGGCCGAGTCGATGTGGGCATGCCCGACTGCGGTGACGCGGTGGGCGCTCGCGTACGCCGGCTGGGCGAGCACTCCGGCGAGCGCCTCGCGACCGGCCGCCGCCGTGCCGGCCACGTCATCCGGGTCCATGGCGTCGACCGCGCGCTCGAGGGCGCGCAGGATCTCCGCCGCCCGCGGCAGGTCGGCCGGCAGTTCGGCGAGAAGCCCGCGCAGGGTCCAGAAGTCGCGGTCGAGCTCCCACACCGTCACGTCGCGCAGCGCGACGTTCACGTGCCGGAGGGTGTAGATCGGGTCGGTGCCCGCCGTCTCCTTGTCGCCGAACGGCGAGGCCTTCCAGCCCCAGTTCGACCCGACATCCGGGTTGGATGCCGCCTCGACGAACAGGTCGATCGCGCCGTCCGCGGTGGCGGGCAGCGGCACGTAGGAGTTGAACGGCTCGATCGCCTTGACGATCGCGCCGTTCGGCTCGTAGACGAGTCCCTCGGCCTGGAAGCCGGGCTGGCCGCCGCTGAAGCCCAGGTCCACGAGCATCTCCACGGTGTGCCCGGCGCCGCGCCACTCGAGCGGCACCTCCCCGGTGACGTGGAACCACGTGGTCCCCCACGGCTTGCCCCAGGGCCGGCCGACGGCGAACGGCTCGAACCGCTGGCCGACGGCCTCGGCAAACGGCACCGGCTCATCCGGAACCTCCCAGGCGGTCAGCTCGAGCGGCCGGGCCGCCGGGTAGATGGCCGGGGCGATCCGTTCGTCCACGAACCGGGCGATTCTGGTGAGGACGAGGCGGGAGTTGTCGTGCACTGGTGCTCCTTGGTGGTTGTGCGGATGGATGGTGCGGATGGATGGTGGCGGTCAGCCCTTGACGGCCCCGGCGAGCGCCGAGCCCCCGCCGAGCACGCGCGAGACGAACACGTAGAGCGCGAGCACCGGCACGGAGTAGACCAGCGAGAACGCCGCGAGCTGCCCGTAGGCGACGGTGCCGTGCTGGCCGAAGAAGGCGAAGATGCTCACGGCGGCCGGTTGCTTGTCCGGGCTGAGCAGCAGCACGAACGGCACGAAGAAGTTTCCCCAGGCCCCGATGAAGACGAAGATGAAGACCACCGCGATGCCGGGCCGCATCAGCGGCACCACCACCCGGGAGAGGGTGGTGAGCATCGATGCGCCGTCCATCCACGCCGCCTCCTCGAGCGAGATGGGCACCGAGTCCATGAAGTTCTTCATCATCCAGATCGCCATCGGCAGGCTCGTCGCCGCGAGGAACAGGATCGTGCCGCCCAGCGAGTCGATGAGATTGAGCGAGACGAAGAGGCTGTACACGGGCACCATCATGGCGGTGATCGGCAGGCAGGTGCCGAACAGGATGCCGTAGAGGAACGGCTTGTTCACCCGCATTCGGTAGCGCGAGAGCGGATAGGCGGCGAGCACCGCCACGATCACGGTGATGACCGCGCAGCCGCCGGCGAGCATGAGGCTGTTGCCGAGCGGCACGAAGGCGAGCTCGGGGGTCATCACCTCGGCGAAGTTCTTCAGGGAGAGGCTCTCGGGCAGCTTGAGAGACAGCGTCGCCGAGGTGTCGAGGGAGGCCACAAGCAGCCAGAGGATCGGCAGGGCGAAGCAGACGGCGATCACGAGGAGCACCGAGTTGGAGACGGCGCGCAGGCTGCGGCCGCTCGGGGATGTCAGACCCATCAGTCCACCTCCGGTTTGAGCGCGCGGATGTAGACAATCGAGAACAGCGCGCCGACCACGAGCATGATCGTGGCGATCGCGGTGCCGAAGCCGAGCCGGGAGAACTTGAACGCCTCCTGGTAGGCGAGGATCGGCAGCGTGGAGCTGTCGGTGCCCGGCCCGCCGCCGGTGAGCACGAAGATCAGGGTGAACACCGAGAGGGTCTGCAGTGTCGTGAGCATGAGGTTGGTGCTGATGCTGCGGCGGATCATGGGGATGGTGATGTAGATCAGCCGCTTGGCGCCGCCGGCCCCGTCGATCTCCGCCGACTCGCGCACGTCATCCGGCACGTCGTCGATCGCCGCCGAGTAGACGAGCATCGAGAACGCGGTGCCGCGCCAGATGTTGGCGAGGATCACCGCGGTCATCGGCAGCCGGTAGAGCCAGTTGGGGCCGTCGAGGCCCACGACGGCGAGCAGGGTGTTGAGCGTACCGGTGGCGTTGAAGAACGCGTAGGCGGCGAAGGCGGCCACGATCTCGGGGAGCACCCACGCGGTGACCACGAGGGTGCCGACGATCGCGCCGACCACCCGGTTGCCCGACTTCATCAGCAGCGCCAGTCCCAGGCCCAGCACGTTCTGGCCGACGATCGCCGAGGCGAAGAGGAAGACGAGGGTGAGCAGCACCGACTTGGGAAAGTCCTTGTCGGCGAAGAGCTCGAGGTAGTTGCCGAAGCCCACGAAGCTCGCGCCCTTCGCCGCGCTGCCGGTGAGCGAGGAGTCGGTGAACGAGCCGTAGAACGACGAGATCACCGGACCCAGCAGGAAGACGGCGAGCAGGATGATCGCGGGCAGCAGCGGGAGGCTGCGCACGAGACTGCGGCCGACGCCCCGCGGGCGGGGAGGATGAGCTCCCCGCCCGCGGGCGTCCCGGCCCGCCGCCGTGGTGGTGAGGGACGTCACGGCTACTTCGAGGTGTTCTTTTTGCCGACGATCCCGACCACGGCGCCGTCATAGGCTGCCGCGGCCTGCTTCGGGGTCTGCTGGCCGGTCATCACCGATTCCATCGCCACCATGATCTCGTTGGCCACCTTCGGGTAGTCGGTGGTCGCCGGGCGGAAGTGCGTGTTGGCGACCAGCTTGGAGAAGAACCCGACCGTGGGGTTCGAGGCGAGATAGGCCTTATCGGCCGACACATCCTTGCGCACCGCGATCTGGCTGCTCATGATGTCGAACTTCTGCGAGTTGTCCTTGTCGAGGGCGAGGGCCACGAAGTCCCAGGCGGCGGACTTGTGGGCCGATTTGGCGCCGACGGCGAGGGTCCAGCCGCCCGACATGCTCGTCATCCCGGGCTTCTCGCCGTTCTGGGTCGGCATCGGGGCCACGCCCATCACGTCCTTCCACTGCGGCCAGGGCGTGCCGCCGGTCGGGAGCCAGGTTCCGCTCACCCACGATCCGTCGAGGCTGATCGCGAGCTTGCCCTGCGGCAGCCACTCGTTGGAGACCGTGTTGCCCACCGTCGTGTCGAGGGCCTGTTCCGGTTTCGGCCCGAGCTCGCCCTGGTAGACGTCCTTCACGAACTGGAGGGAATCCGTGATCCCCTTCGAGCCCACCGTCCACTTCTTCGTGTCGGCCTTGTAGAGCTTGTCCTGGGTGCCGTAGAGCAACATCTCGAAGCCCTGCATCACCGCCGCCTCGCCCTGCGGCTTGCCGGAGTACACGTTGATCGGGATCACGCCGGGCGCCTTCGCCTTCACCGTCTTGGCGGCATCCAGAACGTCCTGCCAGGTCTTCGGCTGCCACGGCACCGGCAGCCCCACCTTCGCGAGGATCTCCTTGTTGTACCAGAGCGCCCGCGTGTCCGTGCCCATCGAGACGCCGTAGATCTTGCCGTCATCGCCCGCGCCGGCCTGCTTCGCGTTGTCGGGGAACTGGCTCCAGTCCGCCCACTTCGCGACGTACGAGTCCAGCGGCGCCAGGTAGCCCGCCTCGGCATCCGACTTGATCATGAAGGTGTCTTCGTACATCACGTCGGGCGCCGTGGCGCTGGCGCGATTCATGAGGGCGAGCTTGGTGAAGTAGTCATTCTGCTGGGCCTCGATCGGCACGAGCTTGACGGTGACCCCCTTGTGCTTCGCCTCGTAGGCCTCCTTGACGGCCTTCATGTGGTGGTCGAGCTGCTGGGACGGACCGAACTTCTGGTATGCGACCTTGATCTCCGTCGCGGCCGGCGCTCCGGCCGAACAACCGGCGAGAACGAGTGTCGCGGCGGCGGTGATGGCGAGCGCCGACAGGATGCTCTTCATGAATGCTCCTTTGCCTCATGGCGCCGCCCCGGACAACTGTCCGAGCCGTGCGCTGCGGTTTTACTAAATCATTTTTAGTAATAGGCGTCAAGGCTTGCCACGGATGTTGCAGTGCGCGCAACGAGGGCGCCCGCGTCTCGAGACGCGGATGCGGCAGCTAGGAGCGCACGCTCGGCGAGAGCAGCAGGCTGTCCGGGCGCGGCGAGAAGGTGTTGTCGAGCACGAGGCAGGCAGCCCCGACGGCCGCGACATCCTCGCCGATCTCCGACTCCTCGAAAGCGACGGCGTGCGGGGCCACGAGGGCAGGCGAGTCAGCCACCAGGTCGGGAACGAGGCCGAGCAGCACCGCCGAGACCGGATGCCAGAACGGGCCGCCGAAGACGACCCGGTCGAGGTCGAGCAGGTTGATGATCGCCACGAGGCCGGTCGCGATGTGCCCGGCCATCGGCTCCAGCACCGAACGCGCCGCATCGTCGCCGGCCTCGGCGAGGGCGGCGAGGGCGGCGAACTCGCGGTGCACGGCCTCGACGTCGAGCTCCACGCCGGTCGGCTCCCCCGCGCTCCGCGCCATCCAGTCGGTCACCAGCAGTCGCGGCAGGATCACGTTGCCGAGGCATCCGCGCCGGCCGCACGAACACAGTTCCCCGCCGTGGGTCACGAGGATGTGGCCGATGTCGCCCGCATTGCCGCTCGCCCCGCGGATCACCTCGCCGCCCAGCACGACGCCCATCCCGGTGCCGGTGCCGTAGTAGAAGAACGCGAAGTTTCCGCGGTCCTCCACATCGCCCATCCATAGTTCGGCGACCGCGGCGGCGGTGACGTCCTTCTCCACCAGCACCGGCAGGGCGAGGCGCTGGAGCAGGGCATCCCGCAGCGGCACGCTCTGCCAGCCGGAGAGCAGCGGTGGGTTGAGCATGATGCCGCGCCCCAGGTCCACCGGGCCGGGGGCCGCCACTCCGACGCCGACGATGCGGTCCCGGCTGACCCCGGAGCTCGCGATCAGGGACTCGACGGCCTCCGCGATCCGATCGATGGTCTCCTCGGACGACACCGCGGAGGGGGCCGGCATGCGGGAGTGCGTGACCACGGAGCCGGCGAGGTCGAGCAGCACGAGCGTGATCACCGAGGGGTCGAGGTGCACTCCCACCGCGAACCGGCCGCGGGCCTCGAGCTGCAGGATGGTGCGGGGCTTGCCGACGCCCCCGTCGGTGCTGGTGCCCGCCTCGCGGATGAGGCCGTCGGCGAGCAGCCTCCGGCTCACGTTCGACACGGTCTGCGCCGAGAGACCGGTGGCCTCGGCGAGTTCGACCCGGCTCAGTCCACCGCTGGTGCGGCGGATCACGTCGAGGATCACCTTCTGGTTGTAGCCGCCGACGGCGGGCAGGTTGGTGCCGAGTCTCATGCCGTCACCTCCCTGGCCGCCACTGGACGGATGCCGAGAACACTACCCGGCAGAACCTCGCCCGCCTTGGTGTCCCCTGCCGGGTGCACGCGGGCGGGCGCACCGGCTAGGCCAGTCGCGTCGCCAGGTTCTTGTCGAGGGTGTCGAGGAACTCCTCGGTGGTCTCCCATTTCTGGTCCGGGCCGACGAGCGCGGCGAGGTCCTTGGTCATGTGGCCGGCCTCCACCGACTTGATCACGACATCCTCGAGGGTGAGGCTGAAGTCGATCAGGTCCTGGTTGCCGTCCAGCTTGCCGCGGTGCGCGAGCCCGCGGGTCCACGCGTAGATCGAGGCGATCGGGTTGGTGGAGGTGGGCTTGCCGGCCTGGTGCTGGCGGTAGTGCCGCGTGACGGTGCCGTGAGCGGCCTCCGCCTCCACGATCGACCCGTCCGGAACGGACAGCACGGAGGTCATCAGTCCGAGCGAGCCGAAGCCCTGCGCCACGGTGTCGCTCTGCACGTCGCCGTCGTAGTTCTTGCAGGCCCAGACGTAGCCGCCCTCCCACTTCATCGCCGAGGCGACCATGTCGTCGATCAGGCGGTGCTCGTAGGTGAGGCCCGCCGCCTCGAACTGGCTGCGGAACTCGGCCTCGAAGATCTCCTCGAAGATGTCCTTGAACCGGCCGTCGTAGGCCTTGAGGATCGTGTTCTTGGTCGAGAGGTAGACCGGGTAGTTGCGGGAGAGGCCGTAGTTGAGGCTCGCCCGGGCGAAGTCGCGAATCGAGTCGTCGAGGTTGTACTGAACCTGGGCGACGCCGTCGCCCGGGGAGTGGTAGACCTCGAACTGGAGCGGCTCGGAGCCGTCGTCCGGGGTGAACGCCACGGTGAGCTTGCCCTTGCCCACGAAGCGGAAGTCGGTGGCGCGGTACTGGTCGCCGAAGGCGTGACGGCCGATGATGATCGGCTTGTTCCAGCCCGGCACCAGGCGCGGGATGTTCGAGATGATGATCGGCTCGCGGAAGATCACGCCGCCGAGGATGTTGCGGATGGTGCCGTTCGGCGACTTCCACATCTTCTTGAGGCCGAACTCCTCGACGCGGGCCTCGTCCGGCGTGATGGTGGCGCACTTGACGCCCACGCCGTGCTTCTGGATGGCGTGAGCCGCGTCGATGGTGACCTGGTCGTCGGTCGCGTCGCGGTGCTCGATGCCGAGGTCGTAGTACTCGAGGTTGATGTCGAGATAGGGATGGATCAGCGTGTCCTTGATCTTCTGCCAGATGATGCGCG
>NZ_JAYSJZ010000026.1:0-6349 GCF_043726815.1 Lacisediminihabitans sp. | reverse complement strand
CAAGGACGTGCTGGCCAAGTGCTACGGCGGTGACATCACCCGCAAGCGCAAGCTCCTCGAGAAGCAGAAGGAGGGCAAGAAGCGCATGAAGATGGTGGGCCGCGTGGAGGTACCCCAGGAGGCGTTCATCGCCGCCCTCTCCGGGGACACGGAGAAGAAGGAAAAGAAGTAGATGTCGAGGCTCCCACTCTGGGAACGCCCCGTCACGTACGCCGCGGTCGGCGCGACCCAGGCGGCGGACCTGCTCGACAACGCCCCGGCCGGGTATCGGCCGTACCGCGAACGGGTGCGTGTCGGCCACGGCGAGGACCGCTGGCGCCACGCCTGGACCACGGTGCTCTCCTGGGGCATCCAGGTCAACAGTGGATTCCACGTCGAGCTGGTGGATGCCCCGGCCGCCGTCACCGACCAGACCTACGTTCCCGTCTCGTTCGACCCGGCGGGGGCTCCGATCGCGAGCCAGGTCGGGGCGGACGCCGACGAGGTGGTCTTCGGTCCGGACGGCATGCCGTTCGTCGCACCGGGGTCCACCGCGCTGCTCTCCATCCCCTTCGGCCCGTTGCGGGTGTCGGCGCCGGCCAGGGTCGTCTACGTGGTGGACGAGCCGCAGCGCCGCGGGTTCGCCTACGGCACCCTTCCCGGGCATCCGGAGGAGGGCGAGGAGTCGTTCATCGTCGAGCAGACCGACGACGGATCGGTGTGGCTCGAAATCAGCGCGTTCTCGCGGCCCGCCAATGCGCTGTGGTGGCTCGTCTACCCCGTGCTTCGGGCGTCGCAGGCGTACTACACCCGCCGGTACTTCGAGTCGCTTTCCGGACCGGTCGAGTCGCCCTGATTCTCGTGACACGGCGCCGCCGATCGGGTAGCGTGCTCGTCATCGTTGGGAGAATCGATGCGTCACGCCGTCCCAAGTCGGGTCCGTGTCTGGCGCGTGGTCGCCGTGGCGATCTGTGCCCTGGTTCTCTCCGGGTGCGTGGTTTCGCCTCCTCCGAAACCGCTGACGCTGCGACTCTCCACGGACGACGGCCCCGGCGAGGTCTCGTCGACCCAGATCACCGAGTTCGCGCGTCGTGTTGCCGGGCTCTCGGCGGGGTCCCTCGTCGTCGAGCCGGCCTGGCACGTCAACGGCGGGTTCGTGCACGACTGGGACCAGGCCGCGGCCAGAAAGGTGATCGACGGGAAGCTGCCCCTCGGCCTGATCCCGTCCCGAGCGTGGGACACGCTCGGCGTGACCAGCCTGCAGGCGCTGAGCACGCCGATGCTGATCACCGACGAGTCTCTTGCTGCGGCCGTCGTGACGAGCCCACTGCAGCCCACGCTGCTCTCCGGACTGCGCTCCGTCGGCGTCACGGGCCTGAGCATCTACCCCGACGAACTGCGGCATCCATTCGGCTACGAAGCGCCGATGGACAGCCTCGAGCAATTCGGCGGCGCCGTGATGCGGGTGCCGACATCTGCGGCGAGCACCATGCTCTACCAGGCGCTGGGCGCCCGCACCGTCGATGATCAACAGGACCTGCTGACCCAGCGCGGCCAGGATTCCGACTACGGGCGTGATCCCTATTCGATCTCCACCGGAAACGTCGTCTGGTCCTCGAATTTCAATGTGTTGATTGTCAACAACGCGTCGTTCGCAGCGCTCACCCCGTCGCAGCGCGCGGTTCTTCGGCTGGCCGCCGCGGAGACCCAGAGCTGGGCGATAGTCAACCTGCCGACCGAATCGGATGCCGCCGCGCGCTGGTGCCACGCCGGTCACTCCATTGTAGCCGCGAGCCCCGATCAGCTCGCCGCGATCCAGCGAGCGGTCGCGCCCGTGCGGGACACTCTCGCGAAGGATCCCACGACGTCCACGCTGATTGAGGGCATCGAGGCGATCAAGGCGTCGACGGGTGCGGACGGGCCGGTGGTCGCCTGCCCGGCGTAGACGGCCGAGTTGCCGCACGGCATCGGGGAGAATGAAACCCATGCCCAGCGCCCTCCCTCTCGCCGATCCGGCGCCCCTCGACGGCACTCTGCCCTCGAGCGCGGCGGTCGGTGCGGCCGAGCGCAACTTCGGTGTCTACGTTCACGTGCCGTTCTGCCGGGTCCGCTGCGGATACTGCGACTTCAACACCTACACCTCAGACGAGCTCCGGGGTGCGAAACGCACCGACTACGCGGGCCAGGCGATCGCCGAGATGGCCATGGGCAGGCGGATCCTCGACCGCGCCGGACTGCCGCCGAGGCCCGCCTCGACCGTGTTCTTCGGCGGGGGCACGCCGACCATGCTTCCCGTGACGGACCTCGCCGCCATGCTCGCGGCGGTGCGCGATACCTGGGGGCTCGCCGACGGGGCCGAGGTCACCACCGAGGCGAACCCCGACTCGGTGGATGCGGAGTACCTCCTCGCTCTTGCCGCCGCCGGATTCACCCGGGTGTCGTTCGGCATGCAGTCCGCCGTGCCGCACGTGCTGGCGACCCTCGAACGCACGCACGACCCCGAGCGGGTGCCGCTCGTCGTGGAGTGGGCGCGCGCGGCCGGGCTCGCGGTGAGCCTCGACCTCATCTACGGCACACCGGGCGAGTCGCTCGAGGACTGGCGCGTGTCCCTCGAGCACGCGCTCGCGCAGCATCCCGACCACCTCTCCGCGTACTCGCTCATCGTCGAGGACGGCACGAAGCTGGCGAGGCAGATCCGGCGCGGCGAGGTCGCCCAGCCCGACGAAGACCTGCAGGCCGACATGTACGAGCTAGCCGACGAGTTGCTCGAGGCGAGCGGCTACGACTGGTACGAGGTGAGCAACTGGTCGAGGCCGGCCGGAGTGGCGGATGGCGCGCTTCCCACGGTGGGGGCGAGCGCCGCCGATCAGCGTTCCCGTCACAACCTCGCCTACTGGCAGGGCCACGACTGGTGGGGCGTCGGGCCGGGCGCCCACAGTCACGTCGGGGGAGTGCGCTGGTGGAACGTGAAGCATCCGGCCGCCTACGCCGAGCGCATCCTGGCCGGCAACTCGCCGGCGGCGGGTCGCGAGACCCTCGACGAGGAGACCAGACGGGTGGAGCGGGTGCTTCTGAGCACCCGCATCCGCGACGGACTCGCCGTGTCAGAACTCCCGGCCCCCGCGCGCACCGCCGTGGCCGGTCTCATCGGCGACGGCCTGGTGGATGGGGCGGCCGCCCTGCGCGGCACGATCCGGCTGACCCTGCGGGGTCGGCTGCTCGCCGACGCCGTGGTGCGCCGGCTGCTGGACGAGTAGACGCTAGTCACCGATGAACTTGATCGCCATCGGGTACACGTACCGCTCTCCGCGGTCGGCCGCGACCGCGGCGACGATGCAGAAGACGATGTTGACCACGGCCACCGCCACGAGGATGAGCGCGCCGACGAGGAACCAGATCGTGAAGAGGCCGACCACGTAGCCGAGCAGCACCGTGAGCTGGAAGTTGAGCGCCGCCGTCGTGTGCTGGCGAACGAACGCCCCGCGATCCTTGAGCACGATGTAGCCGATGAGCGCGGGCAGGAAGTGAAAGAAGATGCCGCCCACATGGATGAGCGTCGCCCAGAGTTTCTCGTCTGCCGGTTTGATCGGCTGGACGGTCTGGTGGGGGCTGCCGGGGGGAGTTGTGGTTTCGGACATGACCCCATTAAAGCAAGGTGCCCGGGAGCGCTGCTCCCGGGCACCCGATACCGAGCTACTTGATGAGGCGAAGTGCGACGGGGTAACGGTAGCTGCCGCCGCCGTTGACCTTCACGCCGCCGAGGATCGAGAAGATGATGTTCACCACGTAAAGGGCGAACTGCAGGAACCCGATCAGCAGGGCGATAGGGAAGAACACCGCGGCCGTGATGACCCAGAGGATCTGGAGCACGATCCACGCACCGATCCAGGTGATCTGCCAGTTGAGGGCTTCCTTGGATTCCTGCCGGGTCAGCGTCCCGCGGTCTTTGAAGACCAGGAAGATGATGAGCGCCGGGAGAAACCACAGGACTCCGCCAAAGTGCGCGAAGGAGGCCCACTGCTTGTCTTCGGCGGCCGTGAGAGGCGCAGCGGGCTGGGGAGCCATCGGCTGCGGTGTCGGTTCGGTCATGTGCGTTGCCTTTCGAGTGGGCGGCCCGGCCATGTGAACAGGGCCTTGGTGCGCTCGCGCCGTCGCCATTCTCGGTGAGAAGAGTTCGTGTGCGAGTACATGCATAAGGTACTGCGCGTCTCGCTCCGTGTGCAATGCCTGCGTCGCAGCGTGTCGCGGTACAATTGGCAGTCTGCAGTCGCGAGTGCTAAAGACCGGAGGTGGTGCTGGATGGTGTCAGAGCGTGGTCTCGACGTACTCCGGGTCATCGTGCAGGACTACGTGGCGTCCCGGGAACCGGTCGGCTCGAAGTCGATCGTGGACCGCCATTCCTTCGGGGTGTCGGCGGCGACCATCCGCAACGACATGGCGCTGCTCGAGGAGGAGGAGCTCATCGCCGCGCCGCACACGTCGTCCGGCCGCATCCCCACCGACAAGGGCTACCGCGTCTTCGTCAACCAGCTCGCCGACCTGCGCCCGCTGAGCGCGGCCCAGCGCACCGCCATCGAGAAGTTCCTCGGGGCATCCGCCGACCTCGACGAGGTCCTGGGGCGCACGGTGCGCCTGCTCTCCCAGATCACCCACCAGGTGGCGCTCGTGCAGTATCCGTCGCTCACCCGCTCCCGCATCCGGCACGTCGAACTCGTGCGCCTCACCGCCACGCGGATGATGACGGTGCTGATCACCGACACCGGCCGCGTCGAACAGCGGCTCATCGACGTGGCGCCGGGCCTCGACGAGGAATTCCTCGACCGGCTGCGCACCAGGCTGAATTCGTCGCTGGGCGGGCTCGCGCTCGCCGAGGCCGCCGAGAGGCTCGCGACGCTCGCCGACCAGTTCCCGCCGGAGCAGGCTCCGGCCGTGAGGCACATCGCCACCTCGCTCATCGAGCAGGTGCTCGCCAATCGCCAGGACAAGCTCGTCATGGCCGGTGCGGCCAACCTCGTGCGCACGGAGGAAGACTTCACGGGAAGCATCTACCCTGTTCTCGAGGCGATCGAGGAGCAGGTGACCCTGCTGCGACTCTTCGGCGAGATGGAACCCGACCAGAACGGGTTCTCGGTGAGCATCGGAAGCGAGAACGCGCAGTTCGGTCTCGGCGAGACCTCGGTGCTCACGACGGGGTACACGGCATCCGGAGGCGAGCTGTCCCGGCTCGGCGTGATCGGTCCGACTCGAATGGACTACTCGAACAACATCGCCGCGGTGAGAGCCGTGGCCCGCTATCTTTCCCGCCTTCTCGGCGAGGAATGAATGACATCGGCGCGGTGGCCGGCCTTCGGGCCGACCACGATCGCGCCGAGAATGCAAAGGAATTGGATTGGCTGACCACTACGAAGTACTCGGTGTCGGGCGCGAAGCGACGACTGACGAGATCAAGAAGGCGTACCGCCGCCTCGCACGGGAGCTGCATCCCGACGTGAACCCCGGGGCGGACGCCTCCGAGCGCTTCAAGCTCGTGACCCACGCGTACGACGTGCTGTCCGACCCGCAGCAGCGCCAGCAGTACGACCTCGGCCCGCAGGCCGGCTTCGGCGGCGGGGGTGGGGCGAACTTCGGCGGCTTCGGCGACATCTTCGAGACCTTCTTCGGCGGCGGCACGAGCCGCGGGCCGCGCTCCCGGCGCGAGCGGGGACAGGATGCCCTGGTGCGGGTGGAGGTGGACCTGGACGAGATCATCTTCGGCACCACGCGTGACGTCGAGGTCGACACGGCCGTGCTCTGTGAGACCTGCAACGGCTCATGCTGCGCCCCGGGCACGCAGCCGGTGACCTGTGACATCTGCCGCGGCAGCGGCCAGATCCAGCGCGCCGTGCGCAGCCTGCTCGGCAACGTGATGACCTCGAGCCCGTGCGGCACCTGCCGCGGCTACGGCACGGTCATCCCCAACCCCTGCCCCACCTGCCAGGGCCAGGGCCGCGTCCGCGCCCGCCGCACGATCCCGGTGGACATTCCGGCCGGGGTCGACACCGGCCTCCGCCTCCAGCTGCCCAGCCAGGGCGAGGTAGGCCCGGCGGGAGGCCCGAACGGCGACCTCTACCTCGAGATCAAGGTGCGTCACCACGACGTCTTCAGCCGCAACGGTGATGACATCCTCGCCACGCTCGAAGTGCAGATGACGGATGCCATCCTCGGCACCAAGACGACGCTCAAGACTCTCGACGGAGACGTCTCGGTCGAGATCCGACCGGGCACGCAGAGCGCCGAGGTCATCACGATCAAGGATCGCGGAGTGACCCACCTGCGCGGCAGCGGTCGGGGGGACCTCAAGATCGGTGTGCAGGTGACGACCCCGGTGAAG
>NZ_JAYSJZ010000025.1:0-2264 GCF_043726815.1 Lacisediminihabitans sp. | reverse complement strand
CGAACGGTGAAGGTGAAGGTGGCTGAGCCCGGGCAGCAGCTTGCCGACGATGTGGCGCGGGTGATCGCGGTGCGTGACTATCTCGGGCCGGAAGGCCGCATCCGTCTGGATGCCAACGGCGGTTGGAACGTGGATGAGGCGGAGCACGCGATTCACGCGCTCGCGCCGAGCGACCTCGAGTATGTGGAGCAACCCTGCGCGACGGTGGATGAGCTCGCCGACATCCGCAAGCGCGTCAAGTACATGGGCATGCCGATCGCCGCCGACGAGAGCGTGCGCAAGGCCGAGGATCCGCTCGAGGTCGCGACGGCGAAGGCAGCCGACCTGCTGGTGATCAAGGCACAGCCGCTGGGAGGCATCCGTGCCGCGCTGCGGATCGTGGATGCCGCGCGCCTGCCCGTCGTCGTCTCCAGCGCCCTCGAGACCTCGGTGGGCATCTCAATGGGAGCGCACCTCGCCGCAGCGATCCCCGAACTGGCCTACGACTGCGGGCTCGCGACCGTGAGCCTGCTTGCCTCGGATATCACCGCAGACTCGCTCGTGGCCGATGGCGGGCTCGTGAACGTGCACCGGGTGACTCCGGATGCCGCGCTGCTGGACAGCTACGCCGCGGATGCCGAGCGGGTGAAGTGGTGGAATGCACGACTCGAGCGCTGCCTGGCGTTGCTGGAATAAGTTGGGCGCCACCGTCGTTGACAATCCATGCAGACGTATAGACACTGACTGGGAGAAACGCTGATGGCCCCGCGACTCGAACTCGGACTCGACACCTTCGGTGACGTCACCACTGAGGCGGACGGCACCCCGGTGCCCTACGCCCAAGTGCTGCGCAACCTCGTGGCCCAGGGCGTACTCGCCGACCGGGTCGGACTCGACTACATCGGCGTCGGCGAACATCACCGCAAGGACTTCGCCGTCTCCGCCCCCGAGGTCGTGCTCGCCGCCATCGCCGCGCAGACCGAACGCATCCACGTCGGCACCGCTGTCACCGTGCTGTCATCGGATGACCCGATCCGGGTGTTCCAGCGCTTCGCCACCCTCGACGGCATCTCCAACGGACGGGCTGAGGTCATCCTCGGCCGCGGATCGTTCACCGAGTCCTTCCCGCTCTTCGGGCTCGACCTCGCCGAGTACGAGCAGTTGTTCGAGGAGAAGCTCGAACTGTTTGCGGCCGTGCGGCAGCAGCAACCGGTCAACTGGACGGGCACCACCCGAACCCCGGTGGTCGACAAGAGCGTGTATCCGACGATCGAGAACGGCCTCCTCCCCACCTGGATCGGCGTGGGCGGCAGCCCGGAATCGGTCGTGCGCACCGCCCGCTTCGGCTTCAACCTCATGCTCGCGATCATCGGCGGCGAGCCTGCCCGCTTCGCCCCCTACGTTGACCTGTTCCAGCGCGCCCTCGCCCAGTTCGAGCAGCCGACGCCGAAGATCGGCGTGCACTCCCCCGGGCACATCGCAGCGACCGACGAACAGGCTCGCGAGGAATTGTGGCCGCACCACTCGGAAATGATGGCCCGCATCGGCAAGGAACGCGGTTGGGGCCCGATGAGTCGCGAGTCCTTCGAAAACGAGGCCGACACCGGCTCGCTTTACGTGGGATCCCCCGAGACCGTCGCGCAGAAGATCGCATCAACCGCCCGCGTACTCGGCCTCGACCGCTTCGACCTCAAGTACTCCAACGGCACCCTCGCCCACGAGAAATTGATGTCGAGCATCGAGCTCTATGGCAGCGTGGTCGCCCCGCGCGTGCGAGAGCTTCTCGCCGAAGACGCCTGATCCGGTTTTAGGCTGCCTCTAGCCCCGAGCGGCCCACGGTGTCACACTACTGACATGGCGAAACACGGCAAGAAATCGAAGAGCGAGACAATCGGCACGGCCGCGTCAGGCAAAGCCGCGTCGGGCAAAGCTGTCGCGGCTGACAAAGCGGCATCGAAGAAGACCGACCCCAGGTCCGCTCAGGTGGGCGTGCTCGATGAGGCGCTCACCTACGTGCTTCGGCACGCTGCGGCGTCGCTGCGCGGCGCAATGGCCGAGGCCCTGCGTCCCCTCGATCTCTCGGCAGCCCAGCACGCCTGCCTCGAACTGCTCGGGCGAAGCCCCGGGCTGTCCAGTTCCGACCTGGCCAGAGGTGCCTTCGTCAGCCGGCAGTCGATGAACCTGGTGCTGCGCGGCCTGCAGGAGCGCGGGCTCGTCACCCGCCCCGAAACCGCGCTGCAGGGCAGGGCGCTGCCGACGAAACTCACGGCCGCAGGGCGCGAGCG
>NZ_JAYSJZ010000024.1:0-1534 GCF_043726815.1 Lacisediminihabitans sp. | reverse complement strand
TGTTGGTTCATGCCCACACGATACTGCCGACCGCCGACAGGGGAACAGTCGGCTCAGGAATCGAAGCCGAGGCCGACGGCATCCAGTGTCTTGAGCAGCACGTTTCGCCGCCCGTCGTTGTGGTCGGCCCGGTCGAGCGCCCACTTGGTGGCCTGCACTCCCGCGAAGGTCGCCGGTTCGGGCGGGAACGGCAGTGGGGTCGAGCGCACCATCTCGAGCTCGGTGCGCTCGGTCGACTCGCCCGAGAGATGGTCGAGCATCACGTTGGCGGCGAAACGGCTCGCCCCGACGCCGAGCCCGGTGAAGCCGGCGGCATAGGCCACCCGACCACGGCGGGCGAGTCCGAAGAAGGCGCAGAACCGGGTGCTGGTGTCGATGACGCCGGCCCAGCGATGACTGAACCTGACGCCCTCGAGCTGCGGGAAGGTCGTGAAGAAGTGGCTCGCGAGCCTCTGGAACGACTGCGGGCGGTCGTCATAGGAGGCGCGGATGCGTCCGCCGTAGTGATACACCGCGTCGTAGCCTCCCCACAGGATGCGGTTGTCGGCACTCAGCCGGTAGTAGTGGAACTGATTCGCCATATCCGCGACTCCCTGCCGGCCCTCCCAGCCGATAGAGGCGAGCTGGGCATCCGTCAGGGGCTCCGTCATCAGCACGTAGTCGTACACCGGCACGGTGTGCAGTCGATAGCGCTTGAGCAGCGACGGGAAGGCGTTGGTGGCGATGGCCACCTTGTCGGCGCTCACGAAGCCGCTATCGGTAGTGAGAGTCACCGCGCCCGTCGGCAACTCGCTGTCGATGCCGCGCACCGGCGAATTCTCGCGGATGTCGACGCCGGCCTCGATACAGGCACGCGCGAGTTCCGCGGCGAGTTTCGCCGGGTGCACCAGGGCCGTCCCGTGCCTGCTCCACAGCCCTCCCTGGTAGGTGGGCGAATCGACAAGCGAGCGGATGCCCTCGGCGTCGAAATACAGCTCGCCTTCGCCGTCATGGGCGGCGCCGAGCTCCGGAAGCTGGTAACGCTCGGTGGCGACGGCGAGAGATCCGGTGCGTTCGAAATCGCAGTCGAGCCCGAGACGCGCGACGGTCGCCTGGATCTCATCGAGGTTCTCCGCGCCGAGCCTGTCCAACTGCGCGAGCTCCTGGGGAAAGCGGGCGAGCCCGTTGGCCTCGCCGTGGGTGAGGGATGCCTCGCAGAATCCGCCGTTACGCCCGGACGCCGCCCAGCCGATCGTCTTCGCCTCGAGCATGATCACCCGGGTGGCGGGATCCCGTTCGATCGCCTGCAGCGCGGTCCAGAGTCCGGTGTAGCCGGCACCGACCACGGCGAGGTCGTAGTGCACGGTGCCGGAATGCCGCGGATTGCTCTGGCGCGGGCCGAGGTCGTCGAGCCAGAAGGGCGCGAGCCGCGCATCCGCCAGCGATTCGGTGATGATGCGGGTGTCGGGTGCGGATCGTTCGAAAACCGTGCGTGCCATGGGGCAACACTACGGTCGCTGCCGCCTCTGCCCGCACTCAGTCGAAGACGGGTCCG
>NZ_JAYSJZ010000023.1:0-81777 GCF_043726815.1 Lacisediminihabitans sp. | reverse complement strand
CGAGCTCGGGGTTCTCGGAGAGAAAGCCGTAACCGGGGTAGATCGCGTCCGCCCCGCACTCCTTCGCCACCCGGATGATCTCCGAGACGTCGAGATAGGCGCGCACCGGATGTCCGGGCTGGCCGATCTGGTACGCCTCGTCCGCCTTCAGCCGGTGCATCGAATTGCGATCCTCGTATGGGAAGACCGCCACGGTCTGCGCTCCGAGTTCATACGCGGCCCGGAAGGCCCTGATTGCGATTTCGCCACGGTTGGCAACGAGGATCTTCTTGAACATCTGGTCCTTCCGGAACACGGGTCAGCAGAATTTCAGGATCGCACGCGACCCGCCGGTACACTGCCACTCCGCCACGCCAACATTTAGGTTCTTTAAGACTAGTGAAGGTATCGTCTCTACTTGTGCATGTACTCAGCGTCAGCTCCCTCAAGGGCGGGGTCGGCAAGACCACGGTGACGCTCGGACTCGCTTCCGCAGCGTTTTCGAAAGGTCTCCGTACCCTCGTCGTCGATCTCGACCCCCAATCCGATGTGTCGACCGGTATGGACATCATTGTCGCCGGCCACCTCAACGTCGCGGACGTTCTGGCGTCGCCGAAGGAGAAGATCGTGCGCGCCGCGATCGCGCCGAGTGGATGGACCAAGGGTCGCGCCGGCAAGATCGATGTGATGATCGGCAGCCCGGCCGCCATCAACTTCGACGGACCACACCCGAGCATCCGTGACATCTGGAAGCTCGAGGAAGCACTCTCGACTGTGGAGGCCGACTACGACCTGGTGCTGATCGACTGCGCACCCTCGCTCAACGCCCTCACCCGCACCGCCTGGGCCGCGTCCGACCGGGTCACCGTCGTGACCGAGCCCGGCCTGTTCTCCGTGGCGGCCGCCGACCGTGCCCTGCGCGCGATCGAGGAGATTCGCCGCGGCCTCTCCCCCCGCCTGCAGCCCCTCGGCATCATCGTCAACCGCGCCCGAGTGCAGTCGCTGGAGCACCAGTTCCGCATCAAGGAACTGCGGGACATGTTCGGGCCGCTCGTTCTCAGCCCGCAGTTGCCGGAGCGCACCTCCCTGCAGCAGGCGCAAGGCGCCGCGAAGCCGCTGCACGTGTGGCCGGGCGAGAGCGCCCAGGAGATGGCGCACAACTTCGACCTGCTGCTGGACCGCGTGCTGCGCACCGCCAAGATCGGCGAGTACGCCGTAACCGCGTAGCCGGCGCCTCCACGGGCCGGCGCGACGGTGCACCCGCCGCGCTCCCGGCCCCCAGTTTCGTCGTTCCCCGTTTCCGAAATCCATGCATTCTTCGGCGACACGCTCCACAGTGCGCGGCCGTGCGGCGTGTCACCATGGATTGCATGGATTTCGGAAGTGAAGCGAAGCGCAGCGGTGGCCGCGCCGACCGGATGGCGAGGGCCGTGGAGGACGGGCGCCGCGGCGCCGACGGGCTTAGGAGGCCTTGATGGAGCGGCGAGCGGCGAGCTCGTCAGTGACGTCAGGGCGCTCGGAGTCGAGTTCGACGAGGGAGCTCTCCACCTCGCGTAGAACCTTGCCGACGGCTATGCCGAAGACGCCCTGGCCGCGGCTCACGAGGTCGATGACCTCGTCGTTCGAGGTGCAGAGATACACGCTCGCCCCGTCGCTCATGAGCGTCGTCTGGGCGAGGTCGTTCACACCGGATTCGCGCAGCTGGTTGACGGCCGTGCGGATCTGCTGCAGCGAGATCCCGGTGTCGAGCAGTCGTTTGACGAGCTTGAGCACGAGGATGTCGCGGAAGCCGTAGAGGCGCTGCGAGCCGGATCCGGCCGCCCCGCGCACCGTCGGCTCGACGAGTTCGGTGCGAGCCCAGTAATCCAGCTGCCGGTAGCTGATGCCGGCGGCGCGTGCCGCGACGGCGCCGCGATAACCGGCGGAATCATCGAGGTCGGGAAGACCGTCGGTGAAGAGCAAACCGAGGTCGTAACGAGAGTCCTCGTTCCGTGTGTTTGGCTCGCTCATCTGACTGCCTTCCGCCTTGTCGACCATCCTCAACGTTCAAGGAGTGGTTGATACTTCTGTCTTGTTCCACGTTACCGATGGGTTCACCCGGATCGGTGACATTGGCCAAGAACGTCATCGGCGTGTCGGTGCGGACCCGCGGGTTACACCGTCGTTCCCGAGGAATTCCAGTTTAGGGGTCGAGCCTCGAGAGCGCCGAGCGAATCAGGCTGCTGCGCACAATCTCGAGCTGACCGGCGATCTCACGCGCGAGTTCGCCCGCCTTCGCCCTGCTCGACGCGTCTTTCCGTCGTGCGACGGGAATGAGCGCGCTCTCGATGAGTCCGAGTTCCCGTTCGGCCGCCGCGCGGAATCCGCGCAGGTGCCGTGGCTCGATCCCCGAGCGCTGCAGCTCCACGAGGGACCGCAGCACCGCGAGGGCCTCCTCGCCGTAGAGATCCGTCGCGGCGATGAGCGAGGACGACACGGCGTCGTTCAGCAGTTGTGGAGTCGCGCCGGCCTCCCGCACGAGCTCGTCGCGCTGGAACCGTCTCTCCGTCGACAGGATGGACGGTGAGGCGAACGTGGACCCGCCGGGCAACTCGGGTGCCCGGCCGGCATCCAGGTCGTCCAGGTAGCCCCTGATGACCTTGAGCGGCAGGTAGTGGTCGCGCTGCATGGTGAGCACGAACCGCAGCCGGTCGAGATCGGACGGGGAGAACTTGCGGTAACCCGACTCGGTGCGCGCCGGGCAGATCAGCTGGCGCTCCTCGAGAAATCGCAGTTTCGACGGCGTCAGGTCAGGGAATTCGGCCGTGAGCCGGGCAAGGACCTGCCCGATACTGAGAAGCGTCGGCGCCCCAGGCTCGCGAGCCTGGGCGGACGACCGCGCCACTACTTGCTCGCCAGGTGCGCGAGATCCACTCGGGACGCGTAGAAGGTGAGGCGGAACTTGCCCACCTGCACCTCCGACCCGTCGCTGAGAAGCGCCGTGTCGATGCGCACGCCGTCGAAGTAGGTGCCATTGAGCGACCCGAGATCCCTGATCTCGAAAGTCGTCCCGTGCCTCAAGAACTCGGTGTGCCGGCGCGAAACCGTCACATCATCGAGAAAAATGTCTGCATTCGGATGGCGACCGGCGGTGGTCACGTCCGAATCCAGCAAAAAACGTGCCCCCACGTTCGGCCCCCGACGAACTACCAACAACGCTGAACCGGACGGCAGGGCCGTGATGGCCTGCTGTTCCTCCGGCGAAACCCCTCCCTCGAGCGCGGCAAGCTGCGCCTCGAAATCACTGCTCAAGTGGAGGGTTGTGTCGTCCTCGCGAGGCCGGTTCTCTTCATTGTGATCCTGGTTTTCGGAATCAACCATGTCGAACCTCCCTTGCTTTCCTTAGCGCCCAAGCGTATCGGATTCGGACTGTGCGTCTACCCGGGGAATTCTGACCAGTCGAATGGTCTCCGCGAGGTAGATGAATCCGGCCCACCAGTAGAGGAAGGCACCCCACAGGGCGAAGGCCCAGCCGATCGGCGCGGTGATCCAGGCGGCCGCAGGGAAGGCCTGGCCGATCATCAGGATGGGCAGGGCGTAGAAGAGGCAGAACGTGGCCACCTTGCCCAGATGGTGCACGGGCAGGGGACCGTAGCCGAAGTTCGCGAGGGTGATGCCGAGCACGAGCAGCATCACGTCGCGGCCCACGATGATCGCGACGAGCCACCACGGAATCACCCCGCGCACGGCGAGACCGATGAGCGCGGCGAAGATGAACAGACGGTCGGCGGCCGGATCGAGGAGCTGGCCGAGCCGGGAGATCTGGTTGAGTCGCCGCGCGAGGATGCCGTCGAGGTAGTCGGTGACGCTCGAGACCACGAGCACGAGCAGCGCGTAGCCATCCTGCGCGAGCACGATGAGCACGAGAAAGACCGGCACGAGCAACAGCCGGAGGAAGCTCAGGATGTTCGGGATCGTGAAGATCCGGGAACTCACCTGATTCCTCTGCTGTGGCTCCACGATTTCGAGTCTATCGACTGGGAGGCCCGGCGCTAGGATCCGAGGATGACTCGCTGCCCGCGGCGAGCATCACATGACCCCGCACCGACCAGAACGTGAATTGGCAAATGGCGTGCATCTACCGTGCGGGCGGTGCTTGAAGCAGGGCCCGCAGCGTCTGAGAGAGTGACCCCCGAACCTCGCCCTCGCTGAGCCGGCCAGCTCTGACCTCGGCGGCAGCCCCGTGCAGGAGCGAGAAGTAGCACGCCGTCTGCCACGCGATGCTCTGGTCATCGCGAAAAGATCCGTCCGCCCGGCCGCGAGACAAAAGGTGCTCGACGCGAGTCCGGGGATCCGCGTGGCTGCCGTGCATCTGATCGGCCGTCAGAGCCTGCTCCGCCACGCCCCGCAGAACGCTCAAGCTGTTCACGAGCCGCCACGACGAAGCCAGCAGCGACTCCAGCGCCTGCCACGTATCCCCGCTCAGATCCACCGATGCGAGTTCCGCCTCCACTCGCGCCATCGAGGTATGCACGAGTTCCGTCACGAGCTCGTTCCGCGACGAGAAGTGCCCGTACAGAGTGATCCGGGCGATGCCGGCGGCCTGGGCGATATCGGCCAGACTCGCACTCGGATTGACGCTCAGACACTCCGCGGCCGCCTGAAGGATGGCGTCGCGATTCCGCGTCGAATCAGATCGCACCGCCCGCTCCCGCTGCGCACTTGCCATGCCCGAACCCACTTTCTACTAGCTCAAACACTACTGTATGCGATGCGGGTGTTCACCGCCGCCGACTGCTCCAGAGGAAGCCGGAGGAAGCTCAGGATTTTCGGGATCCTGAAGCTCCGGGATTTCACCTGATTCCCCTGCCGGGGCTCCACGATTTCGAGTCCATCGACGGGGAAGCCCGGCGCTAGAATTCGAGGATGACTCCCCAGCTGGTCGTGGCCTGGATCGTGGTGGCGGCGTGCGCGCTCACCTGGGTCGCCTCGCTCGTCACGAGGGACACCTCCTGGGTGGACCGGATCTGGTCCATAGTTCCGGTCGTCTACCTCTGGGTGTTTGCCGGATTCGCCGGCCTCGCGGATGCCCGACTCACCGTGATGGCCGTGCTCGTGACCCTGTGGGGCGCGAGGCTCACCTTCAATTTCGCCCGCAAGGGCGGCTACAGCGGGGTCGAGGACTACCGGTGGGCCGTGCTGCGGCAGCGGATGCGCCCCTGGCAGTTCCAGGTCTTCAACCTCTTCTTCATCGTGATCTACCAGAACGTGCTGCTCGCCCTGATCACGCTGCCGGCCCTCACGGCGTTCGAGCACCGCGGAACCCCGCTCGGCATCCTCGACGCTCTCGTCGCCGCGGTGTTCCTCGCGCTTCTGACCGGGGAGACCGTCGCCGACCAGCAGCAGTGGCGCTTCCAGGCCTGGAAGAAGGCGGAGCTCGCCGCCGGCCGGGTTCCGAGCCCGCGGTTCTTGCAGTCCGGGCTGTTCCGCTACTCCCGCCACCCCAACTTCTTCTTCGAGCAGGCCCAGTGGTGGGCGCTCTTCCTCTTCGGCGCGATCGCCGCGGGCTCCCTCGCGCAGTGGACGGTGCTCGGCGCGCTGCTCCTCACCGTGCTGTTCATCGGGTCCACCGCGTTCACCGAACGGATCACGCTCGGCCGCTATCCCGAATACGCGGACTATCAGACGCGCACCTCGGCGGTCGTGCCGTGGCCGCCTCGGCCGGCGCCGAAGGCCGCGCGGGCCTGAGCGCTAGCTCGGCTTGGGGAAGGCCGCCCGCATGTGATCCGACGAGAGATAGTCGGAGACGCCGATCAGGATGAGGCTGAACACGATCTGCTCGGTGACCATCCAGAGCGGGTAGAGCCCGGGGATCGCCGCGATCACCAGTGTGACCACCGGGAAGATCTTGCTGAACAACTTGAGCCGGCTGTAGGCCCAGTAGTAGCCGCGCTGGGCGCGCCAGGCGAAGTAGAACAGGGTGACGGTGATCGCGAGCACGACTCCCGACCGCATCCAGACCGCCCACGGCACCGTGGAGCCGCGAGCGGTGAGCACGATCACCACGACCACCGCGCCGAGGCCGAGCAGCACCTCCACCGCGAGCAGCCAGGCGATGGCCACGAATGCCCGTCGGGTGGACGGATGCTCGCGCATCTCCTCGGGAATGGTGTACGCGGCGGTCCGGCCGCCCGCGATGCGGTCGAGTCTACGGAAGAGCGGTTCGAGCCGGTCGCCAAGGCCTCGTTGTGTCACCCTCCGAGCGTAGTCGGGGCGCCTTCACCCCGCTGCCGGGGTGAGCGGGTAGCGTCGAGGCATGTCGTGCATCCGTTTCAACACCCCGGCCCAGCGTCAGGCCATGCGTGATCACCGCCCGGTGATGCTCACGAGCGACCAGGTCGCCTCCCTGCACTCGGCTCCCCCGGTGACCGCGAGCAAGATCGCCCGCCTGCGCACGCTCGCCGTGCACACGAACCCCAAGATCCGGGAGAGCGTGGCGAGCAGCCCGCACGCGCCGGATGACCTGCTCGCGACCCTCGCCAGGGACGCGGACGAGGGGGTGCGCTCGTGCGTCGCCCGCAACGAGGGCGCGCCCTGCGATGTGCTGCGCGGCCTCGCCGCCGACCCCTCCGAACGGGTCCGCGGCTTTCTGGCGCTCAACTTCTCCGTGCCGGCAGACGTGATGAACACCCTCGCCGCTGACGACAGCGACGTGGTGCGCGGACTCGTCGGCTGGAAGAGCAGCCTCGCCCGAGCCTGACGGGCGGGCGCCCCGTTCGGCGGAATGGGGCACCGGTGGCTAGAGTCTCACCATGGAACCGGGCGGCACGACGCGAGTCGACAGCTGGATCTGGGCCGTGCGGGTCGCCAAGACCCGGTCGGCCGCGACCGCCCTGTGCCGAGCCGGCCATGTGCAGGTCAATGGGGAGCGGGTCAAGGCGGCCCAGCCGGTGAGGATCGGCGACGAGGTGCGAGTGCGCGGTCCGGAGACGGAACGCACCCTTCGCGTGGCCAGGCTCGTGGCCAAGCGCGTGGGCGCCGTGGTCGCGGCCGAGTGCTTCGAGGACCTCACCCCTCCCCCTCCGCCTCGCGAGGAGGTCGCCGCGACGGCCCACCGTGACCGCGGCGCCGGGCGCCCGACGAAACGTGAGCGGCGCGACCTCGAGAAGCTCCGCGGCCGCTGACTCGGTCGGATGCCGGGGTCAGCCGGCGAAGACCTCGGTGATGGTCGGAGCGCCGGCCGGCCCGCCCAGCACCTCGATCGCATCGCCGGCCTCGATCACCCCCGGCTTCACGACCCGAAGGTAGGCCCCCAGTCGCTTCTCGGCGGCGAAGCGTGTGACCCAGCCGCGCTCGTCCTCGCCACCGACCCAGCGCGCGAAGGTGGCGCAGGGCGAGCGAGGCGCCGTCACCTCCACGACGACCGTCGAGCCGATCCGCCAGCGCTCGCCGATCCTCGACGCCGAGACGTCGATGCCTTCCACCCGGAGGTTCTCGCCGAACCAGCCGGCCGGCAACTGCCGCCCGAGCTCGTGCGCCCAGAAGTCCGCGTCGTCCTGCGCGTAGGCATAGAGGGCCTTGTCCACTCCCCCGTGGTGCTTGCGGCTCGCCTGCACGTCGCCGTACAGGCCGAGGGTGCGCACCCGCACCGGACCGTCCACCGGACGCTTGTCGATGGCGGTGACGCCCACAGATCCGGCGTCGGCCAGCAGGGAGTGCACGACACAGGCGGAGATCAGACGAGGTGACATGACTCATTCCTACCGGACTCTCGGGGCGAACGTTGCCGCGAGGGAAGTCGTATCGTATAAACAGCACGTTTCCGTAGCGACTTCGGCTCGTCTGGGCCGCCCAATCTCCCTAGGATGCCGGAATGACCGAAGCGACAGCGACCATCGCGCCCGCCAGACCCACCATTGTCGAAGCGGGCGGAATCGAGGCGATTCCCGCCGACCGACGACACGGCTCACCCTGGCAGTTGTTCGCCACCTGGACCGCTCCCAACCTCGAGTTCGCCACGATCTTCGTCGGCGTGATCGCCGTCGCGTTCTTCGGCCTCGGCTTCTGGCAGGCGATCCTCGCGCTCGCCCTGGGCACGGCAGCCGGCGCGATCAGCCAGGGGCTGCTCTCCACCTGGGGTCCGCGCGAGGGCCTGGCCCAGATGGTGATCAGCCGCACCGCATTCGGCTACCGGGGCAACATCCTGCCGGCCGCCCTGAACACGGCGATGGCCGGCCTCGGCTGGTTCGCGGTGAACTCGGTGAGCGGCGCGTTCGCCCTCACCACCCTCACCGGCATCCCGACGGTGCTGTCGCTGCTCATCGTCGTCGTGATCGAGGTGGCCGTCGCGTTCGTCGGCCACGATCTCGTGCAGCTCTTCGAGCGCTACTCGAGCTACATCCTCGGCGCGATCTTCCTCGTCGCCACGATCACGATCTTCCTGCACGCGGACCTCGGCTTCGTGCAGAAGGGCGGAAGCAACTTCAGCGTGGCAGGCTTCACCCTCGCGGCCGGGGCCGCGTTCGGCTATGCGGCTGGCTGGAACCCGTACGCCTCGGACTACAGCCGCTATCTCAAAGCGGCCACGAGCAGGCGCACCATCGCCTGGGCCGCCGGGCTCGGCAACTTCGTCTCCTGCATCGTGCTGATGGCGGCGGGCGCCGCCGCCGCCACGATCGCCGGGTTCAACCCGGACGACCCGACGACCTCGTTCACCGCGACAATGCCGGTGATCCTGCGCGACCTCACCCTGATCGCGATCACCGTCGGTGCCATCGCCGCCAACGCGCTCAACATCTACTCCGGGGCGATGTCGTTCCTCGCTGCCGGCATCAAGATACCGTTCGCCTGGCGGCGGGCGATCATCGCCCTCGGCTTCGGCGTTGTCGGCTTCTTCATCGCCTGGAGCGCCCTGCCGGACGCCGGCCACACCTACGAGAACTTCCTCCTCGTGATCGCCTACTGGATCGCCCCCTGGCTCGGCGTCGTGCTCGTCGACCGCTACCTGCGGCGCGGCACCGAGATCGCCTCGATCGTCGCCGACAAGGCCAGATACCGCAACGCGGCGGGGATCGTCGCGTTCCTGTTCGGACTCGTGGTCTCGGTCGTGCTGTTCTCCAACCAGCAGTTCTACGTGGGAGTCGTGCCCAAGGCGTGGGGCGCTGTCGGAGACCTCACCGCGATAGTCGGTCTCGTGCTCTCCGCCGCCGCCTACTACTTCCTCTTTCTCGCCTTCCGGCCCCGCCTAGGTGGCCCGCTGGTCGACGCGGCCGAGGTTCCCGTCGGAATCGATGCAGCGGAGGACGCGGCATGACCATCGGCGAGATCTACCCGACCGACGCCGAGAAGCTTGCCGTCGCGGCGGCGGAGGCCAGGATCGGGGCGGACGAGGGGGGAATCCCGATCGGCGCCGCGCTGTTCGCGGCCGATGGCAGGCTGCTGGGCAGTGGGCACAACCGGCGGGTGCAGGATGGCGACGCGGCGATGCACGCCGAGACCAACGCCTTCCGCAATGCCGGTCGCCAGCGCAGCTACCGGGACACGGTGATGGTGACCACGCTCTCGCCGTGTTGGTACTGCTCGGGCCTCGTGCGGCAGTTCGGCATCGGCCGGGTCGTGGTGGGCGACGACCGCAGCTTTCTCGGCGGCCAGGACTGGCTCGCCGAGAACGGGGTCGAACTCACGGTCGTCAACGACCCGGCGCTCATCGAGATGATGGGGGCGTTCATCCACGAGCATCCTGCGCTCTGGAACGAAGACATCGGCGAGGACTGAGCCGCGGGTTCCCATCCCCCGCAGAAGCCGGTTCGTCTACTTCGCCGATCCGGACGGAAACACCTGGTCGCTGCTGGAACTGCCCGCGCGGGGTTAACAGACCTGTCGGATTAGCGGAATGGGGAGTATCGTTAACTGCGGTTGCCCCAGACCTCGGTCGCCGAGTCGCAGGATGGATATCTCTGGGAGGGCACCAAATGACCGAGGGTAATCGGTTTCGGGTTGGTAAAGCCCTCGACATGGCCATCATCGATGTACTGAACCGCGGTGGACTTGACCACGGCTTGGTCCCCCTTGTCTGGGTGATCGTGTCGTACCCCGAGGGAACTGTCATCGAGGGTCGTCCACCCCTCGACTCGAGCGACCCAGACTTTCTCTGCGAGCTGTGGGCCAGCGCCCTCAACATGACGGAGTACGCCTACGACACCGGCGAGGGCGAGCGCGTCTGGTACCTCACCGATGGCCTGTGGCGGGTCGAGCTGTCGAGCCGCGCGAACTCGGTGCGCTCCGTCGCCTAGTGCTACAACCGCTCCCCGGCGGTCGACGGCGCAAGCGCGTCGAAGGCCCGACGCGCCCCCGGGTACCCGGTGAGTGCCGCCCCCAGGCGATCGAGGGCCTCCCGACCGGCTCCCGAGAGTGCGAGCAGGCGGTCGGCCGCGTCGGCGAGTTCGGCAGCGGTGACGGCGTTGGGGTCGAGCGCGATGCCGAACCCGGCGTCCTCCACCGCCGCGGCGCCGGCGAACTGATCCGTCGAGAACGGCAGGAGCAGCATCGGCACCCCCGCGGTCATCGACTCGGTGACGCTGTTGTTGCCGCCGTGGGAGACGGCCAGGGCGGAGTGCCCGAGCAGGGTGACCTGGGGCAGGAATCCGCGAACCAGCCAGTCGCTCGGAATCTCGCCGAGCTCGGCCGGATCGCTCGAGCCGGTGGCGATCGCCGCGCGCACGTCGAGACCGCGGAGTGCCTCCGCGACCCGGGCGAGCACGTCTCCGCGCACCGACAGGAAGCTCCCGAAACTCACGTAGACCACCGGGGTCCGCGATTCGGCGAGCCAGGCCTCAACGTCCGCGTCCGGCGCCTCCTCCCTCACCGCCGAGCCTATGAAGGCGTGCGGCGGAAGCAGGGCGGTGCGCGCCTCGTCGTGGAGCTCGGCCGGGTAGTTGAGAAAGAGCAGGTCGCCGGTCTCGGCGAACGCGTCGGCGGACGGCTCCGCGTGAGGGTCGAGTTGAGCGAGCGCCGCGTTCCACTGCTCCGTGAACGAATCGCGAACCGTCTCGCAGACGTCGCGCAACTCCTCCGTCTGTTGCCGGTGCGGGTGGAAGGCCGTCGGCCACTGGGGCGGGAATCCGTAGACCTCGCCGGCCACCGGCAGGGCAGACGGATGCCCGAGCACGACATCCGCGTGCCGGTGCCGACCGCTCACCAGGCCGAGACGCGCGGAGAACGCGAGGTGGTCGACGATGATCTGTTGCGGATCGACCTCGCTCACGATCCGCTGCACCGCGCGGGCGGTCTCCACCGGATTCCAGAGCAGGTCGTCGCTGCGGGCCCGGGCCTGGAAGGCCAGGGTCTCGATCATGCCGATGCGGGTCGCGTCGAAGAATCCGCGGAGCGCGTCATCCTCCCCCGTCGGCTGGTCTTCTGCGCGGATCACGCCGGGGTTGGAGCCACGGCCGAGTTGCAGGTTCACGCGTTCGAACCCGAACGAGGCCACGATGTCCGCGGTCGCCGGACCGCTCGCCACCACGACCCGCTCGCCCGCGTCCCGCCACGCCGTGGCGAGGGTCGCGAGCGGAAAGAGATGCGAGGCGTAGTCGGGGCTGATCACCAGCAGGGTCACGAAACGCTCAACTCCCACTCGAGGGTCTCGTTGGCCGCAGCGACGTCGCGGTACACCCCGGACAGCGTGCTCGCCATCGCCTGGATGGTGAACGAGCGCTCCACCATTTTGGCGGCACGGGTGGCGAAGTCCATGCCGCTGGGGCCGGATGCCACATCGAGGGCATCCGCCACGCCCTGGGCGAGGGCCGCGACGTCCGTGGTGTCGACGAGGAAGCCTGTCACCCGGTTCTCCACGTAGGTGGCCGGACCCCCGGCGGCGGGGACCACGACCGGCAGGCCGGCGGCCATCGCCTCGAGGATCGCCAGGCCGAATTCCTCCTTGAGGCTCGCGCAGACATAGACGCCCCCCGCGGCGGTGAGGCCGGGCCGACCGTAACGCGCGGCGGCCAGCCAGCGGGCCACGGTGTCGTTGGAGCGGTGACCGGCAAGGATGAGCCCGCTCTCGAGGGCCTCGGCCCGGGGAATCGCCGCGTCCATGATGTCCAGCTCGCCCTGTTCGTCCCCGGACGGCCGGGCAAGGTTGCCGCCGACCACGAGGAGGTTGCACCGATCCCTCAGCCGGGAGTCCGCCGCCCACGCCTCGACGAGCGTGCCCATGCCCTTCACCCGGTGGAGCCGCCCGACCGAAATGGCGAGCGGGAGACCGCGGCGGTGCTCGGGCAGGGACCTCAGCAGGGCATCCAGTTCCTCGAACGCCCTGGCGCTCGACGCCTCGAGGAGAGTGGGCTCCTCCCCCGATTCCGACCACTGCGCCTCGGCGCAGGACTGCTGGATCACCGAGAGGTCGATGCCCTCCGGAATCACCGAATGGCGCTCCGGATGGGCCGTGATGTCGATGCCGACGAGTTCGCGCATGTCCCGGCCGAGCTCGGAGCGCGGGAACAGCACGGTGTGCGCGGCATCCGCGGCGAGCCGCTGCACGAGCCGGGCACGGAACCAGAAATGCTCCCTCTCGTCGACGGAGCCGAAGTTGGCCCTGGTCAGCGTGCCGGAGTTCTCCAGCGAACGGATGACGCTGTGCGGGTCGGGAGCCACGGTGAAGACGACGGGGATGTCCAGTTCGCGGGCGACCGTCGAGGCCGCCAGCGTGCCGACGTCCGCCATCCGGAGGTGGACGGCATCGACGGTGCCGGCGGTGCGGAGGACGCGCCGGATGCCGCGCTGGGCGGCGATGCGCCGCGGCCACGCGTCGACGGAGGCGACGCCGCCGCCGAGGAACGGCACAACGGCGAAGGCATGCCCGTCGAGAGTCGAGCCGACCTCGGGCAGGCTCGCGAGGGCGGCGTCGAAGTCGCCCCGCGAGAGGGTGAGCACGCGAGCGATCGATTCGGTCGAGTCGGCACCAGCCGCACCCCGACCCGAACGGCCGTGGGCGACGAGCGAGTCGCCGAGCCGCACCAGAAGGGTGGCGATCCCGCCGTTGTCCCCGGCTCCCACCTGGGTCAGCTCGCGGTCGATGTCGGCGTGGAGGAACAGCTGGGCGACCGTCAGCCCGCGGCTCCAGGGCGCGCGCGGCTCGGCAGTGGCGGTGAGGTCGAGCAGGGCGAGGCGGGCGACACCGGCGAGGCCATCGTCCCGCCGAGACAGATCACCGACGATGGTGATGATCGCCTCGCTCGGCTCGCGATCACCGAGGGCGGCGATCGCGGCGGCACGCACGTTGTCGCGCTCGTCGGCGTCGAGCGCCACCCGGCGAAGTGCCCGTTCCGGAATGCGCCCGGAGACGAGGCCGATCGTCTCGACGAGGCGGGCCCTGGCCTCGAAGTTCACCACGCCGAGGAGGGCCCCCTCGATGACGAGGGCCACGTGATCGGGCGCGGCCGACGCCCAGTGCTCGATCGTGCGCTGCGCGATCATTCCCGAGAAGCCGCCGGCGACGACCATCGCGACCAGACCGGACATCGCGTCGAACCGGGGCAGGCGCGATCCGAGCGCCCACGCCGCATGCTCGCGCAGGAAGGGCGACCCGTGGCCGAGCAGCGACACGAGCGCGTCGTCTGCCGACTCGTCGAACACCTGGCCGAGCGAGTGCACCGCGGCGATCGCCGTGACCTGGTCGAGCGGGTCGAGCGCCGCCTGGGTGAGAAGTCGAACCGCTCTCGTGCCGCCGTCCCGGCTGGCGGCCACCGTCAGGTCGTCCGCGTATCGAATTCCCTCGACGATCGATGCGGCCTGCCGGGTAAGGTCAAGGCTGGTTTGGGTTCCCACGTCGTTCCACCTCTCTCGGGCCCCCTGGTTCGTGACTGTCGACCCGGGTGGGCATCGGTGTCCTGCGCTCGCACTGCACCGCACGGTACTCCCGTCAGGCCTTCGTAGCGGAAGCCCCAGCAGATTGTCAGCTAGCTGATCTTTACCGGCGAACCTGAGCAAACGCTGCTGATCGTCTCGAGGCAGGAAGACGCGAACGACCGCGACGTTGGAGTCGCGGTCGTTCGGGCCTACGGAGGCGGTCAGCGCTTCCGGTAGTAGTCCTTCCAGACCAGCCGATGGAGCGGAATCCACCGAGGAATGGTGCGCAGGCCCGGGATGAAGGGCACGAGGGCCAGCAGCAGCGTGAGCACCCCCATGATCACCACGACGAGAATGTCGGCGTTCGCCGCCGACTTCACCGGCTCGACCTGGTAGAAGAACGAGAAGAGCCACAGCCACGACTGCCCGGGGTAGTTGCCTGTCTCGTTCATCATTCCCCACTGGTCACCGGTGAGGTGCTGGGCGGTCGCCAGATCCGGGAAGTAGGTTCCGTCGCCCAGGAACAGGATCGTCGGGGTGTAATCGGTGTTGTAGAAGGATCCGCGGGACTGCAGCACACCGTCGAGGGAGCCCTGCTGGGCCATCGCGAGGAGGCTGCCGGTCAGGGCCGGAACCGGACCGTACGAGCCGTCGGCAACCTTCGCCGGATCGTTGTCCGGCGCCTTCTCCAGGGCCTTGCCGTAGGCCGCCGTCCAGTCGGTGCGCTGCTTGTCGCTGGCGGTGGTCCAGGTGGCGATCTCCTTGGGCGCGTTCGGAAGGGTCGACAGCGGGTGGATCACCAGATCCTCGGCCGTGTTGATCGGGATGCGCACTCCGGAGAAGCTCTGCAGGTCGATCGGGCCCAGGGTCTGAGTGGCATCCGGGGTCGAGTTGTATGGCGGGCCGTAGCCGGCCGTCTCGCTGGTTCCACCGAGTTCGGCCGTCGCGGTGGCCACGAAGTCTGCCGGCTTCGCGTTGGCCCACGACTTGAGGGTGATGCTCGGGTCGTCCGGCGAACTCAGGATGAGGGAGACCCCCACCACGAGCACGGTGACGACGATCACTCCGATCGTGAGCTCCTTGAACAGGTCGTATTCGCGCACCCTGCCCTTCCACGGGCGGCCGGCGATGCCGGTGCCCTTGCGCCAGGACATGGGGCTGAGGGGCTTGCTCATCGCACGACCTCCGTCGGTTCCTCGGTCGGCTGCTGAAGCGTGTGCGCCCGCGGCTGGGCCTGCGGTTCAGGCACCGGCTGCGGCGCCGGCCGAAGCTGCGCGTCCGTCTCCGCGGCCTCGAGCGGGGGCACCACCCCGTGCACCCGCACGAGGATCACGTGGAACGCCACGATCGCGGCGACGGCGAGTGGCAGCAGCACGATGTGCCACATGAAGATCTGGCCGAGGTTGGCCACGTTGAACCAGGCGCCGATGCCCACGGCGTTGAGGGCATCCTTGCCTTCGAACGCGATCCACTGCGAGTCGAAGTTGGTCTGCAGAAGGTAGCCGGTGAAGGCGGCGACGATCGACACCGCGAACGAGACGACGCCGGTGATCCAGGTAAGAACGCGTCCACCGCGCCAGGCCGCCATCCAGTACTTGCCCCAGAGGTGCACGACCATGAAGAGGAAGAAGAACTCGACGCTCCACAGGTGGGTGCTGTTGATGAAGTGACCGAATCCGGAGACGTGCCACCACAGCGGCCCGTTGAGGCTCAGGATCACGCCCGAGACGATGATGATCACCAGGGAGGCGATCGCCCCCATCCCGAACACGTAGATCCACGAGGCCACGTAGCTCGGCTGGTCCTGCGGGAGGAGCTTGTCTGGGGGCAGTTTCTTCAGCACCCAGCGACGCGTCTTACCCGTCCAGGTGTAGAACTCCTCTTCCGACTCGGCGTGATGACCGGTCGACCCGGTCGGCGCGCTCACTTGCGCCTCTTCGCGGCGGGGAAGGGCAACACGAGGGCGAGCACGAACAGCACGAGCATGACGATGATGACGACGAAGTTGCCGAGCTGGATGACGAAATCACCCCAGCCCAGATAGATAGCCGGGCTCTCACCGGCGGCTAATGCGAGCAGACTGTTCATGCGAACCTCCGGATGCGGACCATTTGATTCGAACCGTATTGCCGCGGAGTGCATCCGCGCGGGACCTTGGTCCCTACGGGCCGCCCGTGTTACTCGCGCAGGGCGCGCCTCTCCAGCACGCCGCGCACGAAGGCCGCCTGGCCCACGTGCTGGAGGTCGTCGCTGATCACACTGACGAGACGCGCCGCGAGCGTCACGGGGGGAACCCAGTGCCGGTCGACGATTCGGTCGAGATCGGTGTCGGACAGGGTGGTGAGGTAGCGGACGGTGCGGTCGTGCACGTCGTCGTGGTAGCCGATGAACCTGTCCCGGCTGATGTCGCACACCCGGGCGACGTCTGACGAGGTGTGCCCATAGCCGGTCGCTCTCAGCTCGAACGGGAGCGCGAACCGCTCGGCCCAGCCATCGGCGGTCCACGCCTGTTCCGTGCCGGCGACCGCCGCGACGTGGTCGTCCTGGATGCGACTGAGATGCCAGAGCAGCCAACCGATGGAGTTGGCGCCGTCATCGACGCGCGCGGAGAGCTGTTCAGGGCTCAGCCCCTTGGCCGCGTGATGAACAGAGTCCCTGACTCGGTCGAAGGCGTCGACGAGGAGCGCGGCTGTGGTGGTCATGATTCGACCGTACGCGCGCCGCCACGGGCGGGTAGGGTCCTTCTACCCAGAGCCCAGGCCGCCGGCCAGCGGCTCGAGCCGGAAGATTCTCAGCACCCGGCCGGACTGCCGTTCGTACTCGCGATAGTTGGGCCATTGAGCCTCGATGAGCCGCCAGACCCGTTCGCGCTCGTCGCCGGCCACCGTGGTCGCCAGCACCGGGATGCTCCTGCCCCGCACGATCGCCGTCGCCCGGGGGTCGGCGAGCAGGTTGGTCGTCCACGCCGGGTGGTCTTCCCGGGCGAAGTTGCTGCCGACCACGAGCATCCGACCCCGCCCCTCCGGGCAGTACATGAGGGTCGTTTCGCGTTCGACTCCCGACTTGGCCCCGGTGGTGCGCAACACGAGGGACGGCACGAGCAGCCCGCTCAGCGGCACCGTGCCGCGGGTCAGAACGGTCATCGCCCGCTCGAGGGGAGGCATTACCACCGGGCCGACCCGCCGGAAGAGCGGCGTGCGGGTGAACGCCGCCACGACAACTCGAACGCCGCGCACCAGGGATGCCATTGCTGCATTCTGTTCGAAAAAGAGTGTGCGCGCCGCACCGGCGGGAATACTCACGGCGGCGCGAGCGCTGTTGTCCTGGTGAAACGCATCGGATTCCTGTCTTTCGGCCACTGGCAACCCGTGCCGGGATCCCAGACGAGGACGGCGTGGGATGCCCTGCTGCAGACGGTGGAACTGGCCGTCGCCGCCGAGGAGATCGGAATCGACGGGGCCTACGTTCGCGTGCACCACTTCGCGCCCCAACTCGCCTCCCCGTTTCCCCTGCTGGCCGCGATGGCGGCGCGCACGAGCCGCATCGAGGTGGGCACCGGCGTGATCGACATGCGTTACGAGAACCCCCTCTACATGGCGGAGGAGGCGGCGGTCACCGACCTGCTGAGCGGTGGCAGACTGCAGCTCGGAGTGAGCCGCGGTTCACCCGAAACGGCCCTCCGCGGCTCGGAGGCATTCGGTTACGTTCCCGCAGACGGGCGGACGGATGCCGACGATGCTCGCTCCCACACCGCGCTGTTCCGAGCGGCCATCGATGGCGCCGGCGTCGCGATGGCGAACCCGCAGGTCACCGGCACCTCGGGAGCTCTCGCCATCCAGCCGCAGTCCCCCGGGCTGGCTGACCGCATCTGGTGGGGTTCCGGCACGCGCCAGACCGCCCGCTGGACCGCCGAGCAGGGCATGAACCTGATGAGCTCGACCCTTCTCACCGAGGACACCGGTGTGCCGTTCGACGAGTTGCAGGCCGAGCAGATCGCCATCTATCGGGCGGCCTGGGCGGAGGCCGGCTGGCCGCGCGAGCCCCGGGTGTCGGTGAGCCGCAGCGTCCTGCCGATCGTGACGGACCTCGACCGTCGATACTTCGGGGCCAGGTCCGCCGAGAACACCGACCAGGTCGGCCACCTCGACGGCGGGGTCGCCAGATTCGGCAAGAGCTACGTGGGCGAGCCGGACAGGATCGCCGAGGAACTCGGCAGGGACGCGGCCGTGAGGGAGGCCGACACCGTGCTGCTCACGGTGCCGAACCAGCTCGGGGTCGACTACAACGCCCACCTGCTCGAGACGATCGCTCGGCACGTGGCTCCGGCTCTCGGCTGGCGACCGAACCTCGACCCGACGGCGGGTCGGCAGCCGGCCGACTGACCGCCACGAATCGTCATACGATTTGGCGGCCCTCCCCCGGCGGACGAGCGTGGCTCCCGGGGTTCGCGGATCACGTCGGCGCAGACGCCGACCGGACAGACAGTGAATTCCTCATGGGTGGCGTGCCCGCGCCAGCCGATGAGAACGAACAGCACGAAACAACAGACAGAGGTCAGGAAATGAAGAATCTCACACGCGCGGGCATCGTCGCGATCGCCGCGACCCTACTCATCACGGGTTGCTCGTCCACCACGGGCTCGGCGGGCACGGCGGCGGGAGCAAGCAAGGGCGGCACGCTCACGATCCTCACCCCGAGCACCAAGATCGACCTGGATCCGGCCAAGAGTCAGAACCTCGCGATCACCACGCTGGGGCTGATCGAGCGTCGCCTGACCACCTGGGACATCCGCGCCGGCAAGCCGGCAACCGTCGTGCCCGACCTCGCGACCACCACCGGAACTCCGAGCGACGGCGGCAAGACCTGGACCTTCACCCTCAAGGATGGGCTGAAGTTCGCCGACGGCTCCCCCATCACCACCGCCGACATCAAGTACGGCGTCGAGCGGTCGTTCGCGGACGAGCTCTCCGGCGGTCTCAGCTACCACAAGTCGCTGCTCGTCGGCGGAGCCGACTACCACGGCCCGTACGCGGGATCCACGCTCGCGTCCATCGAGACCCCGAGCGCCAAGTCGATAGTCTTCCACCTCACCGGCGCCTACGGCGACTGGCCGTGGATCGCCTCCATGCCGGCGTTCGCGCCGGTGCCCCAGGCGAAGGACGACCCGGCGACCTACGGCCAGAATCCGGTCGCCTCCGGGCCGTACAAGGTGGCGTCGAACAAGCAGGGAACCGCGCTCACCCTCACCCGCAACACGTACTGGAGCGCGAAGTCCGACACCGTGCGGGTGGCCGGGCCCGACTCCGTGGTCTTCCGGATGAGCCAGGATCCGAGCACCACGGCGCAGAGCCTCATCTCCGACGCGGGCGACACCAAGGCCGCCTTCGGAGCGGCGTTCCTCGGCGCCGCCCAACTGGCCCAGGTGAACCGCGACCCCGCCGCGAAGGCGCGCCTCGCGACCTCCCAGGCCGGCCCGCTCTCCTATCTCGCCCTGAACACGCAGCGCGGCGCTCTGAAGAACCTCGACGTGCGCAAGGCGATCGAGTACGCCGTCGACAAGAAGGCCTACCTCATCGCCTCGGGCGGCGCGGCGGCCGGTGAGACCGCGACGACCCTGATCACCCCCGGGATCGCCGGTCGGCGGGCCTTCGATCTCTATCCGGCGGGAGCGGATGGCGACGTGAAGAAGGCGAAGGCGCTGCTGGCGAAGGCCGGCCAGTCGAGCGGACTGTCGCTCACGCTCCTCGTGCAGAACGACGCGGCGTTCCTCGCCAAGGCGCAGGCCATCCAGCAGGGAGTTGAGCGCGCGGGAATCACCGTCACCATCGCCCCGGAAGACGTGAACTCGTTCTACTCCGACGCGACGGCCACCGACGCGAACTACGACCTCGCCCTGTACAGCTGGCAGCCCGACTTCCCGAGCGCGAACAGCAACATCCAGCCCCTGTTCGCGTCGAGCGAGATCGGCGAGGGCCGTAACAACGTGGCGCGGTACTCCAACCAGGAGGTCGACGCCCTCATCGCGAAGGCCACCGCCGAGGTGGACCAGAAGGCCGCCCAGGCGCTGTGGGCGAAGGCCGACAAGAGGATCATGCAGGATGCCCCGGTCGTGCCGCTGAGCTATGCGAAGCAGTCCTTCCTGCGCGGATCGAACGTGAAGAACTTCTTCGTCGCGTCGTTCCCGGCCTACCCGAATTACCTCACCCTCTCGCTCGCGAAATGAGCGACGGATCGGCACCGGTGGTGCTGTCGGTGGATGGGGTCTCGATCTCGTTCACCGGCGGCGTCCCCGAGGCCGACCGCCCCGTGGTCGATGGCGTGAGTTTCGAGCTGCGGCGCGGTCGCGTGTTGGCCCTGGTCGGCGAATCCGGGTCGGGCAAGAGCGTCACCGCCATGTCGACCCTCGGGTTGCTCCCCCGCAATGCCCGTGTCACGGGCAGCATCCGCCTGGGCGACGAGGAGTTGCTGGGGGCCGACGCCGCCCGGCTGCGGCAGATCCGCGGCGGCGGCATCGGAACGATCTTCCAGGAGCCGATGAGCGCCTTCAACCCCGTGCTCTCCATCGGCGCCCAGATCGGCGAGGCGCTTAGGACGCACTCGAGCGGCCTCAGCAGAGCCTCCGTCACCACGGCCCTCGTCGACCTGCTCGATTCCGTCGGCATCGACGACCCGCCGCGGGTGCTCCGGGCGTTTCCGCACGAGCTCTCCGGCGGGCAGCTCCAGCGCGCGATGATCGCCATGGCCATCTCGGGCGACCCCGGCGTGCTGATCGCCGACGAGCCGACCACGGCCCTCGACGTGACGGTGCAGGCCGGAATCCTGGACCTGATCCGGCAGTTGCGGGATCGAACCGGCATGGCGGTGCTGCTGATCACCCACGACATGGGGGTCGTCGCCGACCTCGCGGATGACGTCGTCGTGATGCGGGACGGCGCGGTCGTCGAGCGCGCCGACGTCGGCACCCTCTTCTCCCGACCCACCGAGGAGTACACCGCGGCGCTGCTTGCCGCCGTGCCCCGGCTCGATTCCCTCGGCGCCGTCGGTGCGGGCTCCGATCGCGTCGTCGTGGCGGATCGCGAGGCAGAACCCCAGGGGCTCGAGACAGTGGCGAGCGAAACTGCGGCGAGCGGTCACGCCGCCGTCACCCTCTCGAACGCGGACGTCGTCTACGGCCGGCGCGGGTGGCGGCGCGCGGGCACCAAGGCCGTCGACGGAGTGTCGCTCGAGATCCGGGCCGGGCGGATTCTCGGCCTGGTCGGCGAATCCGGTTCCGGGAAGTCCACCGTCGGCCGTGCCATCGCCGGGCTCGTGCCCCTCGCGGCCGGGTCGATCGACGTCGCCGGGATCGGCCTCGGGGCGGCATCCGCCCGGGCGCTTCGCTCGGCGCGGGCGCGCCTCGGGTACGTCTTCCAGGACCCCGCCTCGTCCCTCAACCCGCGCTTCACGATCGAGCAGAGCATCGGCGAGCCCCTGCGGCTGCACTCGAGCCTCGACCGGGCCGGGCAGCGAGCCCGCGTGGCCGAGCTGCTCGATGCCGTGCAGCTGCCGACGGACACCGCCGGCCGGTACCAGCACGAACTGTCCGGTGGGCAGCGCCAACGGGTCGCGATCGCCAGGGCGATCGCGCTCGGCCCAGCGCTGCTCATCGCCGACGAACCGACGAGCGCGCTCGACGTGTCTGTACAGGCCCTCGTGCTCGACCTGCTGCGCGACCTGCAGGGCCGGCTGGGGTTCGCCTGCCTGTTCATCAGCCACGACCTGGCGGTAGTGCACGAACTGGTCGACGAGGTCGCGGTGATGCATCGCGGCCGGATCGTGGAGAGCGGGGCGGCGACGACCGTGCTGCGCTCCCCCACCGACGACTACACCCGGCGTCTGCTCGCGGCGGCACCCGTGGCCGACCCCGTCGACCAGTGCGCGCGACGTGAGGCGTGGCGGGCACTCTCGCTCGCGCCGAGCGCGGCTGGTGCCTCGTGACCGCCGTCGGGTCCGCGCGCTCCGACGCGCCGACGGGGCTCCGCCGGGTGGCGGGCCGACTCCGAGCCGACCGCTGGGCAACCGCCGGGCTGGTCGTGATCGGGCTGTTCGTGCTCGCCGCCGTCTTCGCCGGCCCGCTCACCGCGATCAGTGGGCAGAACCCGTACACCTACCACCTGGACCGGCTCGACGACTCGGGCTCCCCCCTCGGCTTCGGCGGCGGCATCAGCACCACCCACTGGTTCGGCGTCGAACCCCTCACCGGCCGAGACCTCTTCGCCATCGTGGTCTTCGGCTCGCGCACGTCCCTGCTCGTGAGTGTGAGTGCCACTGTCCTCGCCGTGGTCGTCGGCGTGCTCGTCGGCATCACCACTGGCTTCTTCGGCGGCTGGTACGACCGCGCACTGAGCCGAGTGATCGACGTGATCTTCGGCTTCCCGAGTCTCGTCTTCATGATCTCGCTCACGGCGATCGTGCCGACGAGCTTCCCCAAGCCCCTACTGATCATCCTCGTGATCGGCTTCTTCGGCTGGCCGTCCATCGCCAGGGTGGTGCGCGGCCAGACCCTCTCGCTGCGCGAACGCAACTTCGTGGTCGCCTCCAACGCGATGGGGGCTGGACCGTGGCACATCATCGCGCGCCAGGTGCTGCCGAACGTCAGCGCCACCATCATCGTCTTCGCCACCATCTCCATCCCGAGCATGATCGGCGTGGAGGCGGCGCTGTCGTTCCTCGGCGTCGGCGTGCCTCCCCCGACTCCGTCCTGGGGCCGCACCATCGGCGACGCGGTCACCTGGGTGCAGACCGATCCCGTCTACCTCGTCTTTCCCGGCGCCGCGCTGTTCCTGGTCACCCTCGCCTTCAACGTGGTCGGGGACGGCCTGCGGGATGCGCTCGATCCTCGACGAGGGGTGGTGCCCCGATGAGGACCGCCGGATTCGTCGCCTACCGGATCGCCGGGATGCTCGTGGTGCTGCTGGTGATCGCCGCGATCACCTATGCGATCTTCTACCTGTTGCCCACGAACCCCGCCCAGCTGAGTTGCGGCAAGCCGTGCACCCCGGAGAACCTCGCCAGGGTGGAACGGTTCATGGGCTACGACCTGCCGTGGTACCAGCAGTTCTGGGACTTCCTGCGCGGGATCGTCGCCGGCCGCACCTACGGCAGCGGCGCGGGCGCCGTGACGTGCGCGAGCCCGTGCTTCGGCTACTCGTTCCAGCTCAACACCACGGTCACCGACCTCATCGTCTCCCGCTTCCCGGTCACCGCCTCCATCGCCGTCGGTGCCGCCGCGGTCTGGCTCGTCGTGGGCGTCGGCAGCGGTGTCGCCTCGGCGCTCACCCGAGGAACCGCGATCGACCGGGGCATCATGACCGTCGCCATCGCCGGGGTGTCTGCACCCAGCTATCTCGTGGGGCTCCTCGCGATCCTGTTCTTCTCCTTCACCCTCCACCTGCTCCCCTCCGGCGGCTACGTCGCCTTCGCCGACGACCCCCTCCAGTGGCTCAGCCACCTCGTGTTGCCCTGGTTCACCCTCGCGTTCATCAGCGGTGCCATCTACGCGCGGCTCACCCGGGGGCAGATGCTCGAGGTGATGGGCGAGGACTACATCCGCACCGCCCGGGCGAAGGGGCTCACCGAGCGCCGCGTGGTGGTGCGCCACGGCCTGCGCAACGCCCTGATCCCCGTGGTGACGATCTTCGGGCTCGACCTCGGCGGCCTCCTCGGCGGCGCGGTCATCACCGAGAAGGTCTTCTCGATGCAGGGCCTCGGGGCCATGCTCATCGACGCCGTGCACAACCTCGACCTGCAGGTCGTCGTGGGGTTCACCCTCTTCGCCGCGTTCCTCATCGTGCTGGCGAATTTCGCGGTCGACCTCGTCTACGGCCTCATCGATCCGCGGGTGAAAGCTCGGGTCTGAGGGGTAAAATCGGGCCTGGGCAACCCGGTCGTCGGCGGTCGGTGCACCCCTGGAGGCTGCGATGCCTGATGCAGGGCAACGGCGAGCCGTGCTCGTTCTCTCGACCACGGCCGAGGTGGTCCGCGAAGCGGTGCGCGGCGAACTCGAGAAGCGCTATGCGCACGACTACCTCGTCGTGGCCACCGCCACGGCGGTCGAGGCGGTCGAGGCGCTGCGGGCGGCGGCGGATCGCGGCGACACCGTCGCGCTGATTCTCGCCGACGACCATTCACCGTTGCCGGGTGGCGGCACGGTGTTCACCGAGGCACGCCGGCTCTTCGCGGACGTGCGGCGCGCGCTGCTGATCGAATGGGGCGCCTGGGCGGAGAGCGAGACCTCGGACGCGGTGCTGCGGCTGATGGAGGCGAATCAGATCGACTACTACGTGATCAGCCCGCGGCGGTCGCCCGACGAGTACTTCCACCACACCATCACCGACTTCCTTCTCGAGTGGCGGCGAGCATCCGGCGAACGCCCGAGGGACATCACGGTGGTCGGCTCAGAGTCCTCGCCTCGCACCCACGAGATCCGCCGCCTGCTCACCCGAGCCGGGAGGAGAGTGGATGTCGTCGCCCCCGACTCGCGCGCGGCCGGCGCCCTGCTCACCGAGTCCGGTGCCACCTACACCGGGGTGCCTCTGCTGCGCCTGGCCGACGGCCGGCTGTTCGCCGACCCGACGAACGCGCAGCTCGCCGAGACGAACGGGCTCACGACCGACCTGCCCGCCGGCACCGTCGACCTCGCGATCGTCGGCGCGGGTCCCGGCGGCCTCGCCGCGGCGGTGTACGCGGCCTCGGAGGGCCTCAATGTGGTCGTGATCGAGCACGAGGCTGCCGGAGGGCAGGCCGGATCGAGTTCGCTCATCCGCAACTACCTCGGGTTCGCTCGGGGAATCTCGGGGGCCGAGCTGTCCGAGCGGGCCTACCAGCAGGCCTGGGCGTTCGGCGCGCGGTTCGCCCACACCCGCGAGGTCGTGGGGATGAGCGTCGACGCCGACGGATTCCGTCTCGACGTCGCACCGCACGACCACGTGCTCGCGCGATCCGTCGTGCTCGCCTCCGGGGTCACCTATCGACGCATCGCGGTGCCGGAGCTCGCCCCGTTCGTGGGCTCCGCGGTCTTCTACGGGGCCTCCGCCGTCGAGGCGAAGGCCCAGACGGGTCGCATCGTCCACATCGTCGGGGGCGGCAACTCCGCCGGCCAGGCCGCGCTGCACCTGGCCCGATACGCGGCATCCGTCTCCCTCATCGTGCGCGGGGCGAACCTCGCCGAGAGCATGTCGCGCTACCTGGTGGACCAGCTCGAGGCGACCGGCGTGCACATCCTCACCGAGCAGAGGGTCGTCGGCGGGGGCGGCACCGCCGACGACGGGTCCGGCGCCCGGCTCGACCATCTCGTGCTGCGTCATCGGGTCACCGGCGAGGAGACCTCGGTCGCCAGCGACGCGCTGTTCATCACGATCGGGGCGGTGCCCCACACCGGCTGGCTCGCGCACGAGATCCTGCGCGACCAGTGGGGCTACGTGCTCACCGGAAACGACATCGTCTCGGAGGGCGGGCACCGGGCCTGGCCCCACGAGCGATCCCCGGCGCCCCTGGAGACCTCGCTCGCCGGATTCTTCGCCGTGGGCGACGTGCGCCGAGGGTCGATCAAGCGGGTGGCCTCGGCGGTCGGCGAGGGATCGGTCGTCGTCTCGTCGGTGCACGCCTTCCTGGCTAGTCTCCCGGCAGCTCCCGCGGCACGGCGATGACGTCGACGAGGGCGCCGTTGCGCCAGACGGTGATCTCGATGGGCCGGTCGATGGCGTCCTCGACCATGAGGCGCTGCACCGCCGTCGTGGTGACGACGAGCTGGCGGTCGAGTTCCACCACGATGTCCCCCGCGTGCAGGCCCGCCTCGGCCGCCGGGCTGTTCGGCGAGACCCCCGCCACCTGAAGGCCGGTCGGCGAGCCCACCCTCGCGGCCACCGGCGGCGCGAGCGGCACCTGCACCCCCGCGATGCCGAGCCAGGCGCGACGCACCCGCCCGTGGGTCATCAGGGTGTCGATGATGCCGCGGGTCGTCGCATTGATCGGCACGGCGAGGCCGAGTCCGATGCCGGCGACCGCGGTGTTCACGCCGACCATCCGCCCGGAACCGTCGGCGAGCACTCCCCCGCTGTTGCCGGGGTTGAGCGCCGCGTCGGTCTGGATCACCTCGTCGATCACCCGGCCGGCCCGGGTGGGCAGCGATCGCCCGAGCGCGGAGACGATTCCCGCCGTCACGCTCCCCGCCAGCCCCAGCGGGTTTCCGAGCGCGACCACGAGCTGGCCGACGCGCAGGCCGGCCGCGTCGCCCAGCACGAGCGCCGGCGGCACCGGGCCGTCCGCCCGGAGCACCGCGAGATCGGAGAGCGGATCCCGACCCACGACCTCGGCCTCCCGTTGCGTGCCGTCGGAGAAGGAGGCGGTGGCGGTGCGGGCGCCCACCACGACGTGCGCGCTCGTGAGCAGGATGCCGTCCGCGGTGATCACACTCGCGCTGCCGGCTCCCTGCCCACGGGGACCGCTCACCCTCAGGCTCGCGACGCTCGGCAGCACCCGCTCGGCCACGTCCACGACCGTGCGGGAGTACGCATCCATCACCTCGTCATTCGCCACGGTCTATTAATGCGCCTCGCGGCGGGCCCACGGGCCGATGTTCGCCGTCAGCACAAGCATCCTGACCCCCGTACTGGAACATGACAAACATTCGCACTCGATGCAGACTGGTGACAATGACGATCGACTCGTCGGCGCCCAGACCCCGTGCCAACCGACTCGAATCACCGCACCCGACGGGCGGGTACGACCAGATGGTCACGTGGCCGAACGGCAACGTGTCCTACCTTCTGCGCGGGCAGCTGCATCGGGAGGACGGGCCGTCCTTCGTCGGCGCGGACGGCTCCAGGAGCTGGCATCGCAACGGGCGCGAGCACCGCGAAAACGGACCGGCGGTCTTCTGCCCGGACGGTCACCACCAGTGGTGGCTGGAGGGCCACCAGGTCAGCGAGGCGGAGTTCCGGCGCCGCACCGGCCACTGAGCCTCGGCCTCACGTCACCCCTGTCGCTGCGCTCGCCGCTCGGGCAGGATCGAACCATGAGACTCTCGTCCGCTACCCCGATCTCTCCCATGCTCGCGAAGGCCGTCGACGGCGTGCCTGACCCCGCGTCCGTCTCGGGCGGGCTCAGCTACGAGCCGAAGTGGGACGGCTTCCGCGCGATCGTCTACTTCGACGGCGAGACCTGCGAGATCGGCAGCCGGGGATCCAAGATGCTCACCCGCTACTTCCCGGAGCTCGAGGCGGCCTTCCTGGAACAGCTGTCGGCGCCGTGCGTGCTCGACGGCGAGATCGTGGTGCGCACCGGCACGCCCGGGCATGAGCGGCTGGACTGGGAGGCGCTCTCCGCCCGCATCCATCCGGCCGCGAGCCGCGTGCTCACGCTCTCGCGGCAGACGCCGGCCGCCTTCGTGGCGTTCGATCTGCTCGCCCTCGGCGACCGCGAATTCCTCGACGAGCCGTTCGGTGCGCGACGGGAGGCGCTCGAGACGCTCGCCGCCGGACTGCGCGACCCGATCCACCTCACCCGCACCACGAACAGCGTTGACACCGCCCGCCGCTGGCTGGTGGAATTCGAGGGCGCCGGCCTCGACGGCGTCGTCGCCAAGCCGCTGACCGCCGCCTACGCCCCGGGCAAGCGCATCATGCTCAAGGCCAAACACCACCGCACGGCGGATGTCGTGGTGCTGGGCTACCGCGTGCATGCGAGCGGCAGCGGGGTCGGGTCGCTCCTGCTCGGCCTCTACGACGACGGGGTCCTGCGCAACGTGGGCGGGGCATCCGCCTTCAGCGACGCCCGCCGGCTCGAACTCATCGACGAACTCGCGCCGCTCGTGGAGCGCGACGACGCGGGTGAGGTGGTGCGGGGCGAGACGGAGCGAAGCCGGTTCTCCGCCGGCAAGGACGTGTCCTTCGTGCGGCTGCGGCCCACTCTCGTCGCCGAGGTGCGCTATGACCAGATGGAGGGCGCTCGCTTTCGCCACACCGCGCAGTTCTTCCGCTGGCGCCCGGACCGCGACGCGAGCTCCTGCACCTTCGACCAGCTCGAGTGCCCGATCGCCTACGACCTCGCGGAGGTCATCGCCTAGGGTTGCGTTCGCGCCCGACTGGGCTGCACACGCGGCGGCTCCCCCGGCATCTTCGGGAAGTCGGGCGGGAACGGCAGCTCGCCGAGGCCCGCGGCAACGTCCCTGGCCCACCAGCCGAGCAGGCCGTCGATCGTGCCCGGCTCGTCGTGGATCCGGGCCCACGGGTCGCCCGTGTTCTTCAGCCGCTCCGGCACGGTGCCGATGGTGAGGAGTTTCGGGTCGGTGTTCTCCAGCTCCTCCCAGTCGAGCGGACAGGACACCGGAGCGTGGGCGAGCGCGCGCGGGCTGTAGGCGCCGGCCATCGTGCGGTCCCGGTTGGCCTGGTTGAAGTCGAGGAAGACCCGTTCGCCGCGCTCCTCCTTCCACCAGGCGGTCGTCACCTTCTTCGGCATCCGCCGCTCGAGTTCGCGCACGGCGGCGATCACCGCGTGGCGCACCTCGAGAAACTCGTGCACCGGCTCGATCGGGGCGAACACGTGCAGGCCGCGGTTACCCGACGTCTTCACGAACGCGGTGAGTCCGACCTCGGCGAGGAGCGACCTCAGCTCGATCGCCGCGGGGATCGCATCATCGAAGTCGGTGCCGGGCTGCGGGTCGAGATCGATGCGCAGCTCGTCCGGGTTGTCCGAGTTCTCGGCGCGTGACGGCCACGGGTGGAACACCACGGTGTTCATCTGCACGGCCCAGACCGCACCGGCCGGTTCGTCGATCACGAGTTGCGGATGGCTGCGCCCGCTCGGGTAGACCACCGGCACTGCGCGCACGTACTCCGGGGCGCCCTTCGGCGGGTTCTTGGAGAAGAATTGCTCGCCGCCTATGCCGTCCGGGAAGCGCTGGAGGGACACCGGGCGGTCGCCGTTCGCCGCGACGAAGGCGGCGCCGACGTCCACGATGTAGTGGGCGAGGTCGAGCTTGGTGATGCCGGGCTCTGGCCAGAGCACGCGACTCGGGCTCGAGATGCGCACCTCCCGCGCGCCCTGCGGTCCGTCGACGGTGAGGGTGACTGCTTCGCTGGCCATGTGACCAACGTACTCAGGACGCGTCGACGCCGTCGACCCCCGCCATCCGTTCGAGCACCGCGGCGAGGAGGGCGCTCTGGGCGTCGGGGATCACGTGGTGGTTGAGGTAGATCCCCTCGAGCCAGGACTGCACCTCGTCGGCCGGCAGCCCAACGGCGTTCCAGTCCACCCCGGGCAGGGCGCGGGTCACCGGGTGTTCGGTCTTCGGGTCCAGCCAGGCCTCGGCGATCGGCTGGTCCGGGTCATCCGATCCCGGGGTCCACAAGAGCGCGATCGGATGATTGTCGCCGTCGATGTGCTCGTTGTCGACGTGTCCGGCCCCGAGCCAGGGCAGGGTGAGCAGCTCCCCCTCCACCTCCACCTCCAGCAGGTCGAGCTGGGCGGGTTCGGTCTCGCAGACGTAGATCGAGTAGCCGGCGTCGTGCCAGGCGCCCGCCTCCTCGATCTCGTCCATGAGGTCCGGCATCAGCTCGTGAAAACCGAGCGCGAGGGTGGTGCCCCACTCCAGCAGAACGGCGGTGTCTGCCGCGGGCCAGGGGCTCGTGTCGCTGGCCTCGTCCTCCCCGCGGTGGAAGTGGTACGCGACGTCCGTCCCTCGGCACTCCAGATGAAGCTGACCGTCGTCGAAGGCGACGTAGATCGCGCTGGTCGCCTCGTCGTCATCCCAGTCGGCGAAAAGCTCCGGCGTGGAGAAGCGAGGCGGCAGGGCGATGGATGCCGCACGCTTTTCGCCGAGGTTGAGCACGGCGCGGAACCGCGTGCTCGGCAGGCGCAAGCTGAAATCAGTCACAGAGTCGGTTTCCCATCGGTCGGTACCCTATCGAGGGTACTGGTGCGCGGGCCGCGGAGACGATCCGGGTGGCCGTCGGTGGGCGATTTCGAGGCTGCGGCGAAGGTGTGAATTGCCGCACAGTCCTCCTCAGGGCTTGCATGCCCGCGGCGGATGCGGAAGCGTGGCCCCCTTCAACGCAGGCAACCGAGAGGGAATAACCATGCTTACACTCACGCATTCAGCCAGCACCGCCGTCAAGACCATCGCCGAGCGCAACGCCGACGCAGACGCCGCGGGCCTGCGCATCAGCACCGAGCCCATCGGCGGCTCGGAGTTCTCCGTCGCGATCACGCCCGCACCGGAGCCAGACGACACCGTCGTGGAGAGCGACGGGGCCAAGGTGTTCCTCGAGCAGAACGCGGCAATCGCCCTCGATGGCAAGATCCTCGACGCTAAGACCGAGGACGACGGCTCCGTGCACTTCGCCATCAGCGACCAGGGCTGACCGGCGGCACTGTCGCGACCGCACTCGGGCAGAGGGTGGGACCTTCGGCACGTCTCAGTGTGCCGCCGGCGTCCTACCCTCTACCGAGGGCCCGACCTCGGGTGCCCGAGGGACGGAAGGAGATCGCCATGGGATTCATCGAAGACGCCAAGGAGACCGCGGAGGCCGCTGCCCACCGTGCGGCCCGCGCAGTGGAAGACGCCGTTGACACGGTGAAGGACAAGGCCGCCGAGCTCAAGGCGGACGCGAAGGTGAAGCAGGCCGAGGCGGAGCGCGAGTCGGTCGACCGCCGCAACGAGGCCAAGGAAAAGCTGCGCGGCGACTGAGCCGCCGGTCACCCGCCGAGGTCGTGGCCGGGTTCCGGACGATGCACCCCGCCGGGCCGATAGCCGAGTGACTCGGAGATTCCCAGGAGATCGGCGAGGTACCAGAGAGTGGCGAGCCACATTTCGGTGCCCTGGAGACCAGGCATGTGCTCGACCGCATTCGGCCCGCTCGGCGGGGCGAACCGGAACCCGAAACCGGCGCCCGGTACCCACCGCCCGAGGATCTGGTCGATGCCCTCCGCGGCGAAGGCGCGAACCTCCCCGCGGCGATGGTTCGTGTGCCGCGTGAGCCAGAGCGGATGCGCCACGTCGAGCATGTTGCAGGCGGTGGTGCGCCCCGGCCCGAAGTGGCGGTCGTCGGCGAGCTGGCCGAACACCGTATCGATCACCCGCTCGGCGTGCGGAATCGGCAGGCCGAACTGGGCGAACGTTCCCCGCGAGGCTCGGTAGAAGCCGTTCACGGGCTGCAGCAGGCCGTCCGACAGTCGTGCGGCGCTCCACATCCCGGTGTCGCGGGAGGCGTGCGTGTGCAGCCAGCCGATCAGGGTGTCCAGGTTGCGCCGGGCGGCCCGATCGGCGCCGTCGCGTTCCAGATTGCGGAACAGGGACGTGCCCAGGCTGTCGATCGCGGCACCGGCCGACCAGCCGGCCGACGCCCAGGGCTGGGTCTCGCAGAAGTCGACGATGTCGGCCTGGGTCATCCGCGCGACCGCTGCGATCGGATGCTCGAGGCTCGACCCGAGTAGGTCGAGCGCGTAGCCGAGGCTGAGCACGTGGTACTGGGCCGCCCCATCGGTGAACGCGGTCGGAGCCGTGCCGTGGCGTCCCTCCACGTCGACCTCGGGCGTGAGACCGGTGGCCGGGTCCTGGTTCTGGCGGAGCCTTCTGGCGTGCTCGGCGGCCGGCAGCTGCCGCGGCGGGCGGCCGGTCAGCAGCATCCCGATCTCCACGGCGTCGGCGTGCGGGCGCAGCGCGGCCGGTTCCCCCGGCGCATCGACGTAGCGTCCGGGGCTCTCGCCGTCCGCGGAGAGGGCCTCGGGTTCCCAGCTCCTCGCGAGGATCGCGTCCGCGTCGGCTCGCGCGCGGTCGCCGAAGTCGGCAAGACGCCCGGCGAGCCCGCCCGACTCCGGGGCCTTCGGCACGCGGCGGTCCCGCAGGAACCGCGCCGGGTTTCCGCCCACGATGGCCCACTCGGCGACGTCGCGAGTGACGACGGCTCCCGCGGCGATCACGGCGTGCGATCCCACCGTCACCCCGTCGAGGATCACCGCATTGGAGCCGACCCACACGTCGTCGCCGATCACGATGCCGCGCTCGACGATGGGCTGACGGAAGACGGGGAGATCGGGGTCCATCGAATGGTTGAAGCCCAGCAGGGAGGTGTGGGCGCCGATCCGCACCCCGTCGCCGAGGGTGATCGTGCCGCGCACGACGCTGAAGACGTTGATCGTGCAGTCGTCCCCGGCCTCGATGGTGCCGGTCAGGTACGCGTGCGCGGCGACGTAGGACCGCGCGCCGAGCGTGAGCGCATCCGGTGCGATCATCGCGAGCTCTGACACGAAGACGGCCTCGCCGAACCGCGCGGCCGAGCGCTCGGCGATCGACCGCTGGTAGGACAGCTGACGGTGCTTCTCGTCGTCGCTGGCCTCGCGCCAGAAGAGCCAGCCGTTGTAGTGCAGGAGCAGATCGTGGTGGTCGGACACCGTCGATCGTCCCCTCAGACCGCGACGGCGGCGAAGTGGCGGTCGTACCACGCCCTCGTCGACACGAGCGCCTCGTCCAGCCTGACCGCATCCGGATGCCAGGTGCGCTCCCATTCGAGACAGACGGTCCCGCGGAATCCGGACGAGCCGAGCAGGCGGCCGAACTCCTCCGTGGGCAGCGTCCCGGCGCCGATGGCGAGCGGGGTCGCGTCGCCGGGGAGGTTCGCGTCCTTCACCTGCACGCCCCCGCGGTCGTCTTCGATCCAGGGCGCGAGCAACTCCCAGGTGCGCTCGATTGGCTCGCCGACCCGCCAGGGGTGCATGAGGTCCCACACCGCACCCACCGGGCCGTGCACCACGTCGAGGATTCGCCGGATGTCTTCGCCCCTCGGATGCGAATCGTGCGTCTCGAGCACCGGATACGCGCCCAGGTCGGTCGCGATCGCCGACACCGAGTCGAGCCGGCGCGCGGCGCGCTCGTCCACCACGGCCTGCGGCTCGATCAATTCGGGCAGGCGGTCGTAGGCCGCCGGGTGGGTCGGCGCGCCGGGGAACACCCGCACGACGGGCGCGCCGAGGTCGGCGGCGAACTGCAGCGCGTGGGCGAGCGCGCCGGTCACCATCTCGTCGTTCGCGTCCGAGGCGACGCGCACGTAGCTCGCGATGCCGGAGACGGCCACACCACCATCGTCGAGCCTGGCGCGAAGGTCGAGACGCTCGCGCCCGGTCATCGCGGGGTCCGCGAACTCTCCGGCGCTCAGCCGCAGTTCGATTGCGCGGATGCCCGCGTCACCGAGCCAGCCCAGAACCGTGTCCAGCCGCTCCCCCGGCGTGCCCAGCGTCGATGCGGTCAGTCGTGTTTCGTTCGGTCGTGTCATGTTCCGCTCCTCTGTTGCAGGTTCTCTCGTACCGCGCCCTGGTCGACTCGCTCGCTACGCCATCCGCTCGAGATCCGCCAGCGTCACGGGGTAGTTGAGCGGCGCACCGGCGGCGAACAGCTCGACCTCCGCCACGGCGAAGTCGCCCATGAGCGGCAGTTCATTGCCCATCGACCCGGCGATGTGCGGCGTGAGCACGACGTTCGGCAGGTCGTAGAGCGGGTCTCCGGCTGGCAGGGGCTCGGGGTTGGTCACGTCGAGAACCGCGTTGATCCGTCCGCTCCCCGCCTCCTCGCGCAGCGCATCGTGGTCCACGAGCACTCCCCGCGCGGTGTTGATGAAGGTCGCATCGGTCTTCATGGCGGCGAACTGGGCGCGGCCGATCATGCCGATGGTGGACGGCAGAACCGGGGCGTGCAGCGACACGACGTCGCTCTCCGCCATCAGCCGCTCGAGGGACACGAGGGTGGCGCCGAGGGCCTCCGCCTGGGCCGGCGAGAGATCGGGCGAGGAGATCAGCCGTCGGTGGTGGAACGGCGCGAGCAGCTCGAGCACGCGGCGCCCGATCCGCGATGCCCCGATGATTCCCACGGTGCTGCCCAGGTTTCCCACCTGCCCCGGCATCCGCGTCTTCGCCGTCATGTCCTGCAGCCGGGAGAAGTCCTGCGCCGAGGCCAGCGCGCCCTTGGCGGAGAGCAGGATGAAGGCCAGCGTGTACTCGGCCACCGGCTCGCCGTTCGCCTGCGCCGCCGTGGTCACCGCGATCCCGCGTTCCCACACCGCCCGCTCGAGGTGGCCCTTCACGGTGCCGGCGGAGTGGGCGACGAGGCGCAGCCGCGGGGCCGCATCCAGCACTCCCGCGTCGATCACCGGGCTGCCCCAGCAGGTGATCAGCACGTCGATGTCGGCCAGCACCCGCCGTGCGCGCTCGCTCGAGAACTCGGTGAGCACCCGGTCGTCCACGATATCGGCGACCCGCGCGAGGCGCGCGAGAGCGTGGGCGGTGAAGACCGTCGCGGCCAGCTCATCCGACCTCATCGCGAACGCGACGCGCGGCCTCTCCCTGCCCTGTGCCACCGCGTCTAGCCCTTCAGTCCCACGTTGGCCATGCCCTCGACGAACTGCTTCTGGGCGAACACGAACAGCAGCACCATGGGAAGAGTGGCGAGAGCCGTTCCCGCCATGAGATACGGCCACTGGATACTGGCGGGGTTCTGCGAGAAGATCGCCAGGCCCAGCTGGAGGGGTCGCAGGTCGTCTGTGGTCGTGATCATGAGCGGCCAGAGAAACCCGTTCCAGGCCGCCTCGATCTGAAAGACCGCGATCGTGATGAGGGCAGGCTTCACGAGCGGGGTCATGATGCGCCAGAAGATGCCGAACTCCCCCACCCCGTCCATGCGCGCCGCATCGGCGAGCTCGGACGGCAGCGACACGTAGAACTGGCGGGCGAGGAAGGTGAAGATCGGCGCGGCGGCGAGCGGCACGATGAGCCCCCACCAGGAGTTCAACCAGCCCGTTCCGCCCTGGCCGAAGATGTCATTGCCGCCGAACAGCGGCACGGACTTCACGATCAGGAAGAGTGGCACCAGGATGATCTGGAACGGCACCATGAGCAGCGTGATGAAGTAGTTGAGCAGCAATTTGCTGCCCCGGATCGGGATGCTCGACAGCACATAGCCTGCCATGGTGCAGATCGCGAGAGTCACCGCCGTCTCCCCCACGGCGATGAACAGGCTGTTGCGAAAGTACTGCAGGAAGGGCGCGGTCTGCATCGCCCCCACGAAGTTGTCCCACCGCCACACGGCGGGCAGCCAGGTAAACTCCGCCACCTCGAGCTCGCTCTTGAACGCCGTGAGGATCATCCAGAGGAATGGGGCGATCATGAGGAACGCGCCGACGGTGAGCACGAGGTAGAGCACCACCCGGCCGATCGTGATCTTCTTCTTGCGGCGCCGCGGGGGGATGACGGCGCCCGGCATCGCCCGCACCGCGGTGGACTGGCTAGTCATGGGTGTTCGCTCCCTGCAGTCGTCGGCCGATGATGATGAAGCCGCCGATCAGGATCATCATGATCACGGTCTCCGCGGAGGCATAGCCGAGCCGCAGACTCCCGAAGGCGTTGTTGTACACGTCGAAGACAAGCACGTTCGTGGCGAGTCCCGGGCCGCCCTTGGTCATCACGTAGACGAGGTCGAAGACCTGGAAGGTGCCGACGATCGAGGTGATGAGCACGAAGAACTGCGCGGGGCCGAGCGACGGCCAGGTCACGAAGCGGAACACCTGCCAACGGTTGGCTCCGTCTAGGTTCGCCGCCTCGACGAGCTGCGGCGACACCCCCTGAAGGGCCGCCAGATAGATGATCATCTTGGCGCCGAGCCCCTGCCAGATGCCGACCACCATGAGGGAGGTGAGCGCGTGGTCGGGGTCGGTGAGCCAGCCGACCGGCGAGAGGCCGAAGAGCGCGAGCACCCCGTTCGCCAGGCCGGAGCCCGAGTTAAAGATCCACAGCCACACGGTGCCGACGGCGACGGTGGCCGTGACCACCGGTAAGTAATACGCGGTGCGGAAGGCGCCGAGCGCCCGGATCTTCTGGTTGAGGGCGATCGCCACGGCGAGGGCGATGGCCATCGACACCGGAACCACCACGAGCACATAGAGCACGGTGTTGACGAGGGCGGTCCTGAAGCGGATGTCCCCGAACAGTTCGACGAAGTTGGCCCCGCCGATGAAGTTCGGCGCGCCCGAGAAGCTGTAGTCGGTGAAGGCGAGAAGCACCGCGGCGATCGTGGGAACGGTGATGAACACCACAGACTGCACCAGGGCCGGGGCGATCATCCACCAGCCGGCCCGCTTCTGGCGTGAGACCACCGAACTGCGACGCCGAGGCGTCGCAGAGCGCCCGGGCCGGGGCGGCTGCGCCACCCCGGCCGCCGAGGGCTTCGACAGGGTCGTGGTCATCGCGACTTCGTCGCCAGTTCGCCGAGCACCTGGGCGGCGTCCCGCTTGCCGAGCAGCACGTCGTCGACCGACGAGTTGAAGTCGGTGCGCACCTCGAGCCAGTTGGTCGCGCCACCCTCGTAGATGGCCTTGCCGAGGTTCTTGGCCACGAACTTGCTCAGCGCGTTCGACTTGACGATGGCGGAGTCAGCGGCGTTCGCCGTGGCCGGAATCTGGTTGTTGAGCTTGGCCATCGCCTCGAGTGCGGGATCCGTGCTCATCGACTTGATGAACGCCCAGGCCAGGTCCTTGTTCTTGCTGTTGGCGCCCACCGAGGCGAGGTTGCCGCCCACCATCTCAACTTCTCTCGTGTTGTCGAGCAGGAAGAAGCCGAGGTCGTCGCAGTTGGCCTGGCCGACTCCGGCGTCCGAGCAGTCGATGCTGCCGCCGACGAAGCCCATCGGCGCATCGTTCGTGTAGGTCATGGGCTTGAGCGCGGCGTTCTGCTGGCCGAACGGCTGCACGTGGTTGATCATGCTCTTCATCCAGTTGAGGGTCTCGACCCCCTGCTTGTTGTCGAAGTTCTGCTTGCCGTTGACGTAGAGGTCCTTGCCGTTGGCCGCCAGCAGTTGCACGAAGGCCTGGCGGTAGTTTCCCGGCGAGGTATTGAAGTCGAAGCCGGGTCGGGTGATGGTGCCGGCGGAGTCCCGCTCCGTGAGCTTCTCGGCCGCCGCCTTGATGCCCTTGAAGGTGGTCGGCGGGTTCTTCGGGTCGAGCCCGGCCTTGATGAACGCACTCTTGCGGAATCCGATGGCGCGGGCATCCGCCGTCAGGGGCCAGGCGTAGATCTTGTCCTTGTAGGTGGATGCCGGGATGAGCGCGGGCGTCGACTTCTCGCCGAGGGTCTTCTTGGTGACGCCGTGGTTGCCCAGGTCTTCGAAGACGTTCTTGGCGGCAAAGGGCTGAACCCAGCCGACCCCGGTCACCAGCACGTCGTATCCGGCGCCACTGGCGATCGAGGTGGAGATCTTTTCGTTGAGGGTGGCATAGGTGGCGAAGTCCGGCTCGACCTTCACGTTGGGGTAGGTCTTGTTGAAGCTGTCGACGACCGCCTGGAATGCCGCCTTGCCTTCGTTGCTGGCCGGGTACGCCGGGGTGAGAACGCGGATGGTGCCGGTGGCCTTCGCCGGATCCACGCTCTTCGCCCCCTCCTTCGCACCGCCGGTCGAGGTGCAGGCTGCGAGCACGAGGGCCACGGCGAGAGCCGTGCCGACGACGCCGAGAGTGGTGCTGCGTTTCATCATTGTCTCCTTTGACAGGCCGTGGGAAAGCGCTATCCCTGACCCTAGGGTGGTTTCCGCCGCCGGTCAACACCGTTGCCATGGACTTGCCCCGATCTCGGAAAACGTCTTCCGAATCTGGCGCGATCGGGGTTCTCCCTCGCTAGCATGGTGAGTCACCGCTGCGGCTCCCGCGGTGCAGAAGGGAGGCGACGTCATGGCCACCCCAGCGCAGTCCTCCGCGTCGGCCAGGGGCGCGCGCCTGCGCGGCCGGCTGTTCTCCGCCACCACGATTGTCGGCGACCTGCTCCTGCTGCATCTCTACTGGCTGGCGGTATCCGCGGCCATCGTCACCGTGCTGCCCGCGTCCGTCGCCCTGCAGCGCGCGATCCACGACGTGCTCGTCGAGCGCCGGTCGGACACGGCGCGGGTCTTCTTCTCCCGGTTCGGCGGATCGTGGCGCACCTACTGGGTGCCCGGCCTCGTCGCGCCGATACTCGCGGTGATGTACGTCTTCTCGCTGCTGTTTTGGGCCTCCGCCAACGGCTGGGGTCGAACGGCCGCGCTCGCCCTGCTCCTCCCCCTCGGCGGGTTCGCCTTCTGCGCCTACCTCGCGACCCTCGCCGCCGCCCCGACGCTCCCGGATGGCGCCGGGGTGCGGCAGACGGCGCGGCGCGGCTGGGCAGTCCTGGCCCGCCGGCCCCTCGCGGCAGCCGGATGCCTCGTGGTCATGATCACCTGGCTCTTGCTTCTCTCCAGGATCCCCACCCTCGCGCTGGTCGGCCTCGGGCTCGTTCCCGCTCTCCTCGCGCTCTGGCTCGCGAAGGCGCCCGGGGCCGCCGGGCGCACGTAACGAGACGACGCGGTATCTGCGCCGAAACACAAAAGCGCTCGTGCGGGGGTGGTGCGCACACCATCCCCGCGCGAGCGGCTTCGATTGTCGGTCGTCAGGCGGCGAGCGGCAGCCCGGCCTCTCGGCGCACAAGCACCGTCAGGCGATCGTCGTTCACCGTTACGCTGATGCCCCCGCCGTCCTCGAGCTGCGCGCTCACGAGAAGATCGGCGATCCGATCGTCGAGTTCTCGCTGGATCACCCGACGCAGCGGGCGAGCGCCGTACTCGGGCTCGTAGCCGTGGTCGGCGATCCAGTCGACGGCCTCATCAGACACGGTCAGGCCGATGTTGCGGGCCAGCAGCCGCGCCTCGGTGGCCTTAATCAGCAGCCGGACGATGTCGTGCAACTGGGCGGTCTCGAGCTTGCGGAACAGCACAATCTCGTCGATGCGGTTGAGGAACTCGGGCCGCATGGCCTCGCGCAGCTTGCCCATGACCCGGTCCCGCAGGTCCTTGTCGGACCCGAAGCCGTTCGCCGAGTCGCTCGCGACGAACCCGAGGGGCCCTCCCCGGCTCGCCAGGAACTCCGACCCGAGGTTGGAGGTCATGATGATCACGGTGTTGCGGAAGTCCACGGTGCGCCCCTGGCCATCGGTGAGCCGCCCGTCATCCAGAACCTGCAGCAGCAGGTTGAAGACGTCGGGGTGGGCCTTCTCGATCTCGTCGAACAGCACCACGGCGTACGGGTTGCGTCGCACCCGCTCGGTGAGCTGCCCGGCCTCGTCGTAGCCGACGTATCCGGGAGGGGCACCGACCAGCCGGCTCACGGTGTGCCGTTCGCCGAACTCGCTCATGTCGAAGCGCAGCATCGCCTTGGCGTCGCCGAAGAGCGACTCGGCGAGTGACTTCGCGAGCTCCGTCTTTCCGACTCCGGTCGGCCCGAGGAACAGGAAGCTGCCCACCGGTCGATTCTGGTCGCCCATGCCCGTGCGGTTGCGGCGCACGGCCTTGGCGACGACGGTCACCGCGTCATCCTGTCCGATCACGCGCTCGTGCAGGTCGGCCTCGAGTCGGCCCAGGCGATCACGATCGACCTCCGTCAACCTATTGACGGGGATGCCGGTGGCGCGCGAGATGACCGCCGCGATCTCCGCCTCGTTCACCACCGCCGCGGCGTCGGAAGTCGACGGCGTCGCCGCGGCGAGCCTGCCGTGCACCGCCTCGATTTCATCGCGCAACCTCGAGGCCTCCTCGTAGTGCTCACCGGCCACCGCGGAGTTCTTCGCGCCCTCGAGCGTGGCGAGCTCCTCGAGCAGGGCGGAGACGTCCATCGGAGACCCGAGCCTGAGGCGCAGTCGCGCGCCGGCCTGGTCGATGAGGTCGATGGCCTTGTCCGGCAGGAAACGGTCGGTCACGTAGCGGGCAGACAGTTCCACCGAGGCGCGGATCGCGTCGTCGGTGTAGGTCACCCCGTGGTGTTCCTCGTACGCCTTGCGCAGTCCGGAGAGGATCAGCACGGCATCCTCGATGCCGGGCTCGCCCACCTGCACGGGCTGGAATCGGCGTTCGAGGGCCGGGTCCTTCTCGATCGAGCGGTACTCCTTGAGCGTGGTGGCGCCGATGAGGTGCAGATCGCCACGGGCCAGCCGGGGCTTGAGGATGTTGCCGGCGTCCATGCCGCCGTCCCCGGAGCCGCCGGCGCCGACAACGGTGTGCAACTCGTCGATGAACACGATGAGTTCGGACTTGTGCGCGCTGATCTCGTCCATGAGCGTGGTGAGGCGCTCTTCGAAGTCACCGCGGTACTTGGTGCCCGCCAGCATCGCCGGCAGGTCGAGCGTGACCACGCGCTTGTCGCGCAGCTGCTCGGGAACGGCGCCGTCGACTATGGCCTGGGCGAGCCCGGCCACGATCGCGGTCTTACCGACCCCGGCCTCGCCGATGAGCACCGGGTTGTTCTTGGTGCGCCTCGAGAGGATCTCGATGGTCTGCTCGATCTCATCGGCCCTGCCGATCACGGGGTCGAGTTCACCCGACCTGCCCATCGCGGTGAGGTCGACGCCGAATCTGTCGAGCGTCGGAGTCTGGGACTCCGCCTCGGCACTCGACTGCTCGGCCTCGCCGGAGCTCACGGTCTCCCGCATGCCGGACTGCAGCGACTCCGGCGTGACACCGGCCGCGGCGAGAACCTGGCCGGCGGGCGAGTCCTGGTTGATCACGAGGGCGAAGAAGAGGTGCTCAAGGTCGATGTAGGTCGAGCCGGATGCCCGGGCGACCTGATAGGCGTGGAACAGCGCGCGCTGCCCGGACTGGGTGAGTGCGGGCGCCGCGGTGGCGCGTTCGGCGGATGTCGCGGGCAGCCGCTGCTCGGCGGCGTGCGCAACCTTGGCCGGGTCGGAACCCACGCGCCTGATCACCTCGGCGGCTGGCTCGCGTTCGGCGATCACCCGGAGGATGTGGAGCGCGTCGAGCTCATTCTGGCCGTGCTCGAGCGCGAATCGCCCGGCCTCCGCGAGTACCTCACGGGAACGACGGCTGAGCAGTCGGCTGATGTCGATCGAACGCCCGGACTGTGCGGAGCGTTCGCCCTCGAGGTAACGAGCGAGGAACTCGTCGAACGAGTTTCCGCCGACGTCCTCGGGCTCGGAGTTGTTAGGCAATTGGACCTCCCGGTGAAACTTGAGTGCCTTTGACTCAACTTAACAACGGGTGTCGGATTTCATTCCCGCCCGCCCCGAAAGACTTCCGGCCTCACTCGTGAAGGCCGAAACGCGCGTGGATGGGCCTCATCCACCGGGGCGCCCACCACAGCACGCGCTCGAGCGAGGTCATCACGGACGGCACGAGGATGGTGCGCACCAGCGTGGCATCGAGCAGCACCGCCACCGCGAGGGAGATGCCGATCTGCTTCATCTGCATCAGCTGCCCGGTGGCAAAGCCGATGAAGACCAGCACGATGATCAGTCCGGCCGAGGTGATGATCCTGCCCGAGCTCTGCAACCCCGTCTCGATGGCCAGCCGGGTGCTCTCACCCTGCTCGTAGTGCTCCTTGATGCGGGCCAGCAGAAACATCTCGTAGTCCATGGCCAGGCCGAACCCGAAGGTCAGCACCAGGGTGAGCACGAGGGCATCGACCCCGGACACCGTCGTCGCATCGAAGTTGAGCAGTCCGGCGAGGTTTCCATCCTGAAAACCCCAGACCAGCACTCCGACGGCGGCGCCGAGGGAGATGGCGCTGATCACCAGCGCCGTGAGCGGGATGATCAGGGAACCGGTCATGAGGAAGAGCAGCACGAACGTGGCCACGGCGATGATGAGGGCGGCCCACGGCGCACCGCGCAGCAGCGACGCGGTGTAGTCGACTGAGGCGGCATCCGAGCCTCCCACCCAGTTGGCGAAGGCCGGCCGATTCGCCCGGATCTCCCGCACGACGGCGGTGCCCTGGTACTTCTGCACGCTCACCCGCGACACCCAGTAGCCGTTGACCTTGGCGGGCGCCGTCGCGTCTGTCACGTGGGGCAGCGCCTTCACCCGGTCGACCCAGGCGGCGACCGATGCCTCGTCGGCGGAGGCCACCAGCTGTACCCTCGGTGTCGTCGCCAGGGGAAAGTTGGTCTGGAGCGCTGTCACGAATCCGTATTGCGACGACGACTTGGGGATCGCGTCGTCGGCGTTGTTCGAGATGGTGATGGCCAGCGCCGGGCTGCCGAGCAGCAACAGCACGGTGATGCCGGCGGCCGCGACGAGCCACGGCAGTTTCTGCACGCCGCGGGTGAGCTTGGAGAAGACGCCCTCCTTCGGCGCCACGTCGCCGAAGCGGCTCAGCAGCCGGCCCAGGCCGGGGATGCGCGTGAGCAGGCCGGGCTTGTAGAGGTGCTCGCCGAGAAAGCCGAGCAGCGCCGGCACCAGGACGAGCGCGGTCAGCACGGCGATCAGCACGACCGTGCTCGCCCCGATGGCGATGGCCCGGATGATGGACGGCTCGAACACGAACAGGCCCAGGGTGGCGATCGCGAACGTCAGCCCGGAGAACAGCACGGTGCGGCCGGCCGTGTTGACCGTCACGCCGACGGCCTGGAGCATCACCTCGTGGCGGTCGGAGACCCGGAGGGCGCGCCTCCCGTGACCGGTCGCCGGCATGCCCTCCGGCGGCATCTGCTCTACCATCGCTCGGAATTCCTCACGGAAGCGGCTCACGATCAGCAGGCTGTAGTCGATCGAGAGTCCCAGCCCGATCACGGTGATCACGTTCATCACGGTGGTCTCGATGTCCATCAGGTAGCTGAATCCATAGAGCGCGCCGAGCGCTCCCACGATCGACGCGACCGCACCGACGAGCGGGATGCCCGCCGCCAGGAACCCTCCGAAGATGATGAGCATCACGAAGAGCGCGATGGGCAACGAGATCAGTTCCCCGCGCTGCAGGTCCGACTCGGCGACCGCGACCAGGGACTGCACGAGCAGGGGCGTCCCTCCCACCTCGACCGTCGCGCCCGGCACCAGGCTGCGCACCTTCGACGCGGTGGCCTCGAGCTCTCGCTGCACCGGGCCGAGAACGGAGTCGCTGACCTTGCCGCCCGTCTTCGACATCGACACGGTGAGAAGCAGCCCCTTGCCGTCGGACGCCAGCAGCGCGCCGGCGGCGGGCGACGGCGTGCCGTCGGGGAGCGGCGGGATGGCCAGCGGGTTCACCACCTCGGTGACGCCGTCGATCTTCGAGAGACTCCCGCTGGCGTCGGAGAGGATGGTGGCCAGCTCGGCGGAATTCAGGTCCACGCCGTGGAGAAGCAGGGACAGCGACTCCGTGTTCTTGTCTTTGGAGCTCTTGAGCAGGGAGTCGGCGTGGCTCGCCTCACCGGCGACGGACGGCCCGGCACTCGAGAGCCGCTGGAAGAGGTTCTCCCCCGTCAGCCCGAAGACGGCGGTCGCGAGGCAGACCGCCAGGGCGATCGCCCAGGCGAGGGCGGCGATGAGCCGGTGCCGAGCGATCGCGACACCAAGGGCGCGCAGCATGGTTGCCGATTCCTCCGTTTGGCCGCCTCATGCGGCTGACCACACGGTATTTGCTCGTGACCCCGGCCCGCGGGGCTTAGGTCCCCCCGGTTGCCGCCGGACCGGTCGCCCCAGCGATAGGATCGTGTGCGGTGGGAGCGCTCGCGTCCACCGGGAAAAGGAGCGATCACATGCCAGTCTCACGCGAACTCACCAAGCCGCTTGCCGGTCTGGTCTTCGTACTCGGCTGGGCGATCGGCATCACCCTGTGGTCCGTCGCTCACCTGGCGCCGGATGCGACCACCGGGGGCTTCATCGTGGACATCGGCATCCTCGCCGTCAGCGTCGGTTCCGCCGCGCCCTTCCTGGAGACCAGGAACGGGCTCGTCACCGCCGTGATCCTCGCCCTCCTCGGCATCGTGTTGTTCGCCGCCGGCCACTATCTGGGCGCCCCGGTGATCGTGTACCTGCTCCGCCTGCTGGCGCCGTTTCTCGCCATCATGACGCCGGTCTACCGGCTGCTGGGCTTCCGCGTCTTCGCCTGACAGGCGCCCCTCCCCGCAGAGTCATCCCTCTCGTGATTCCCGTCGCGGCGGGATTCCCGTCACGACGCGTTTCCCGTCACGGCGGGAGAAATGTCGTCGCGGCGGGAGGCGAATCTCCGTCCGCGGGCACGTTTCCCCGCCGGAGCGTGCGCTACCTCCCGCCGCGAGGGCGAGCGAGGCCTGACACGGCGGATCTGGGACGCGCGGCCTCGTCCACGTCGTCGGCGTATCTGCCGAGTCGCGGCCCGCGAGGGCTCGCGGTCAACGCCCCTACCGCCGGACGGCGCTCTCCGTCACGGGCGTGGTGAGCGGCCGCGGTCGTCCGCGCACCACCCGAAACGCAAACGCCGCGGCCACGAGCGCGGCGATCGCCGCCGCGGCGAATGAGCCCTGAAGCCCGTAGGCAATCGACTCGCTTGCCGTGGCTCCGGCCGAGACCTGCTCCTGCACCCGGGCGGCGGCCACGGCGCTGAACGCCGCGATTCCGATGGCGCCCCCGACCTGGGAACTGGCGTTCGCCAGGCCCGACGCCAGCCCGGATTGGGCCGCCGGGACGCCGGAGGCGATCACCATCGTCGACGGCGTGAAGCTGAGCGCGACTCCCGCCGCCGCCACCAACAGCCCGGGCAGCACGTCCAGGGAATAGGTCGGCCCGGCGGGGTTCCGGGCGAGCCACAGGTGCCCGGCCGCGAGCAACAGCAGGCCCAGCATCAGCGTGCGTTCCGGCCCGATGGCACGGAGGATGCGGGGCAGCAGGAGCAGAGAGACGACGAATCCGGCGACCGAGGTCGGCAGCATCGCGATCCCTGCCGCATTGGGGGCCAGCAGCAGAACCTGCTGAAGGTAGAGGGCGCTGAGGAGGAAGGTGGAGACCCGCGCCGCTCCCCCGAGCAGTCCGATGATCACGCCGGCCGAGACCGACCGCTGCCGGAAGAGGGCGAGGGGAACGATCGGGTCCGCCGCGGACCGCTCGATGAACACGAAGGCGACGAGCAGCGCGACCCCGGTCAGCGCTCCCCCGATGGTCTCCACCGAGAACCAGCCTCGGTCCACGACCGAGAGGGTCGCGTAGATGAGGGCGAGGGCCGCCCCGGTGATCGTGATCGCCCCGAAGACATCGAAGGTGCGGCGAATGCGCTCCCCCGAGTCGGCGGAGAAGAGAAACCGCGCAGAGACCAGGGCGAGGAGGGTGATCGGGATCGTGATGAAGAACACCCATTGCCAGCCGAGGGATGCGGTGACCAGTCCGCCCACGGAGACCCCGACAGCACCGCCGGCCGCCGAGGCCGCGCCCCACGCGCTCATCGCCTTCGCCCGTGATGCACCTGGGAATTCCACGAGGATCACCGAGAGGGCGGAGGGGCTCAAGACCGCCGCGCCGAGTCCCTGCAGGGCGCGGGCCACGACCAGCACGGTCTCGGTGGGCGCGATGCCCGCCAGCAGGGTCGCGGCGGTGAAGAGCGCGGCACCGGCCATGAACATCCGGCGGCGGCCGAAGAGGTCCGCCGCCCGCCCGGAGAGCAGGAGGAACCCGCCGAAGGCGAGGAAGTAGGCGTTGACCACCCAGGCCACACCCGTCTGCGTGAGGTGAAGGTCGTGCTGGATCGACGGCAGCGCCACGTTCACCACGGCGGTGTCGAGCATCACAACGAACTGTGCCGAGACGAGCACGGCCAGCCCCACGCGCCTCCTCAGCGTCGAGCCGCCCACGGGGTTCATTTGCCCCCGCCCAGGAAGTCGGTGATCTTCGCCGCCATCGCCGCCGACTGGGTCCAGTGCAGGTAGTGCTGGCCCCGGAGCACCATGATCTCGTGGCGCTCCACGTTCTTCACCTGGTCGTCGTGCATCTCACGCCAGCGCGGGATCGTGGCGACGCTGTCGGCGGCCAGGAACGTGAGCACCGGCAGTCCATCGGGGTAGGTCATCCCCTGGAGCCGGCGGGCGTTCCGCCCGATCTGAGCCATCTCGTTCGCCACGGCGTCGTTGCCGAAGTTCCAGCTGGTCATCAGGTGGATCCGGCGGCGTTCGCTCGCCGTGTACGCTCCGCCCTCCGGCTCACCGAGAAGCGCGGGGGCGACGGCACTCAGACCCCGGGCAAGGCCCGTCGTCGAGGCCAGCCGAGCCGGATTCACACCACCGCTCGGGACGCTGGGGGCGTCCACCTTGCCCGCCGGCACGGTCGGATCGATGCCGATCACCGCGGACACCTCCTTCGGATACTTGTTGGCGTAGTAGAGCGTGTAAAAGCCGGAGATCGAGTGGCCAACGAGCGTGTACGGCCGTTCGATGTCGAGCCTCGACAGTACCTCGTGCAGTTCGGCGGAGATGTTCTCCACCGTTCGTGGCCTCGCTGTCATGTCGCTGTAGCCGTATCCCAATCCCTCGACCACGATCACGTCAAAGGCACCGAGTCGCCTGATCAGCGGGGCGAAGTCCAGCGCGGGAGCGGCGGTGCCCAGGCCGCTGAGCAGCACGAGCGGCGGTCCGGAGTGGCCGTTGCGATAGACGTTGAGAGAGCCGCCGTCAACCTTCACCCGATGGCCGTACGGCGCGGTGACAGACCGCTCGACACGCTCCTGGATCAGGTTGGTGGCGGTCGAGCCGAAGAGCAGCCCGATCAGGGCGAGGGCGACGATGCCGAGGGTGCGCGCCCCTCTCCTCCGTCGGTGCGTCCGCCCCTCGGACGTCGGGCGGTCGGATGGTGGTGAAGCGATTGTCTGCGCGGTGTCGACGGTCATTTCAAGCCCTTCGGGTCGAATAACTCAAACACAATTGTTTGAATTACTCCACCATAACTCATACACGGTTGTATGCGATAGTGCAGAGAGACGATCCGTTGGGCCTCAAATGGTCGTGTTTGGTTTGTGACCCGCCGTCGGGCTCCACACGGTCACTGGGGCGGCGGTGGTAGAGAGCGACGGGTCGAAAGTCCCAAAACGGAAAGCCTCTGCTTTGGAAATCTGTTGGCCAAGGGAGTGTCCATGTCAGCCAACCCGAACATTCTTGTCATCCGGGGGGATGACATCGGGCAGTCGAATCTCAGTTGTTACAGCGACGGGCTAATGGGGTACCGCACGCCCAATATCGATCGGATCGCCGAGGAAGGCGCTCGCTTCACCGACTACTACGGTGAGCAAAGCTGCCCGGCCGGACGAGCCGCGTTCATCACCGAGCAGAACCCCTACCGGACCGGCCTGACCAAGGTCGGATCCCCGGCGCGGACACAGGAATTCGGCCGGAGGATCCGACCATCGCGACGGCGCTCAGCGCCCACGGATATGCCGCAGGACAGTTCGGCAAGAACCACCTCGGCGATCGTGACGAGCACCTGCCGACCAGGCACGGGTTCGATGAGTTCTTCGGCAACCTCTACCACCTCAACGCCGAGGAGGAGCCGGAGCTCGACGACTACCCCACGGAAGCGGACTTCCCGAACTTCCGCAAGAACTTCGGCCCGCGCGGAGTCATTCACTCGTGGGCACAGGAGGATGGCACCCAACGGATCGAAGACCGCGGACAACACGATCGTGGTCTACTCCAAAGACAACGGGCCGCACATGAACTCCTGACCGAACGCCGGGATGACGCCGTTCCGCGGCGAGAAGAACTCCAACTGGGAGGGGGTCCCCTCGGCGACTCCCGCTGAGGGAGATTAGACGTCACAGATCGAGAGGCTGGCCACGCTCAAGACCGCCGGCGTGATCAGCGACGCGGAGTTCGCCGCGGCGAAGGCCAAGCTTCTCGGCATCTGACCCGCATCAAGCGGGCGGGCTACCCGCGGTTCGCCTCGTCCCACCAGTCGAGCACGCGGGTGCCGTAGAACGTCAGCCACTTCGATGGCTCCCCAGCCGGCACGTCGACCTCGAACCACACCCGCCCCGGATGCCGGCGTTCCTGAAGCCAGGTGCCGTCCGGCAGACGGGCGGCTCGGATCACGTCGATCGCGTCGGCGATCCGCGGATCGGGCTGGGTGCCATCCTGGAGCGCGGCGGCGCGGAAGTAGTCCGCCGCGTTGAGCACGCTGTAGAACCAGCGGAACGGGTAGACGAAACGGGTCGCCCACGACGCGACGAGCTCCCCCGTGGTGAGGGAGCGCATCAGCCGACGCTCGAGCAGGTACTCCTCGGCGAATCGCCGGGCTTCGCGCAGCTCGACGCTGCCGCCGGTCGCGACCTCGTGGTACAGCAGTCCCTTGAGGGAGTTGAGCGTGGAGTGGAACGACGAACGGGTCGAGCCCTCCACCCACTCGCAGTTCCAGCCGCCGTCGGCCATCCGGTGCTCGAGGAACCACTGGGCGAGCCCGGAGACATCCGCGCCGAGCCACGCCCCGTTGGCGAGAGTGTATGCGTTGATGCAGCAGTCGACCTCGCCGCCCCAGTACGGCAGGTCGTTGTATTCCCAGCGGCTGTTCGCGGCGAGCAGTTCCGCCGTGCCGGCGAGCAGCGCCGCATCCACGCCCCACTCGCGAAGGGCGTTGACCGACCAGGTGGTGGCGGTGTATGGCTGCCCGGCGCCCTCGGCCGCCTCCGGACCCTCGAAGTCAAATCCTTTGGGGAAGTAGGCGCCGCCCGCCCACTGGCCGTCGACGTCCTGGAGCGCGAGCAGTTGAGCGCCGAATCCCTCCTTTCCCACGCGCGCCCGGGTCGCCTGCCACACTTCCGCCGGCGCGCCGGCCAGGTCGCGCTCGACCTGCCAGCGGAGGGCCGGATCGGCATCGAGCATCCAGTCGAGAAGGGCGGGTTCGGTGGCCATGGTCCGCAGGGTACTCCCGACCACCGAGAGACGAAAGCCGAGGGAGTTCGCGTCGATGGAGCCGAATGCCCCAGCTCTGTCGCTGGGCACCGGGATGGGAGTATCTTCACTCAGAACGCGGACATCGCAAGGAGTGCTCGTGACGACCTTCAAGATCGGCAGCGGGATGATGCGATCATCCACGGTGCAGTCGGTGCTGGCCGAGCTGAAAGTCGGAGACGTACTCGAATTCGCCGCCGGCGATCACGTGGTCGGAGACGTCAGCTTCACCTCGGTGTCGATGAGGGCCGCGATACCGGGCACCGCGTCCGTCAAGGGCCACTTCCAGTACAGCGGGCAGGCGTCCATCGTCGGGCTAGCCATCGACGGCCGGATCAACACCATCAAGCAGGCGCGTCTCGAGGTCGCGCAGTGCACCCTGCGGAACTCCGCTGACAACCTGATCGTGGCTCGGGACTACAGCCAGGTCACCGTCACCGGCTGTGATCTCTCCGGATCGTCCACGGAACATCCCGCCGTCTTCGCCGAGGGCGGGAGCACAATCATCCTGTCTGGCAGCAGGCTGCACGACATTCCCCAGAACGGGGCCGAGGCACTCGAAAACGCCGTGCTCGAGGTGCGAGACTGCGACCTGACGGGATGCGGCAACTTCGGCCTGTATGTCGGCCGCGGAGGCAAGCTCGTCGTCACAAACTCGTCGATCCATGGCATCCAGAACAATCCGGTGTACGCGACTCAGGGTAGCCATATCGACGTTAGCGAGTGCCGCTTCTGGGACGTCGGCTCGGCGGCGATTGTGCTCCTGGAGGGTGCCTCGGCGACGGTGCACGGCTCGCAATTCCAGTCCATCGCGGGTAACGGCATCCTTGTCGGGTCCAAGTCCCAGGCGATCGCGACCGCCTGCACCTTCCTGGACACCAGCTACCCGGCCATTGCCGTTTCCGGCACGGGAACCAGTGCCACGATCGAGCAATGCTTGATCCAGCGGTGCGGCGGGGAGGGATACTGGGGCGTCGGGGTCGGAATGGGCGACGGCGACACGCCCACGGCGCGGCTATCGAGTACGCGCATCTGCGACTGTGCGGGGCCGGCGGTGCACCTTCACCGGGATGCGCGGGTCGACATGGAGAATTGTGATCTCGAGAACTGCGGCGGGGCGCTCCTGTTCTCGGAGAGCGGCGAGGCGCGCCTGAGGGACGTCCGCTTCGTGGCCAGGGACCTCGCCGGTGCATTCCGACTCGATGGGCGTGGGGCCGTCAGCGTCGAGAATTGCCGCCTCAACGGGGAGCCGATACCGAACGGGCCGGTGGGAGACAGGGTCAGTTTCAGGAAGCTCGATGCGCTCGTCGGTCTTGCCGGCGTCAAGCAGGAGTTGCGGAGCCTCGTGGACTTCGCGGCGGTTCAACGGCAGCGCAGAGAGCAGGGATTCGCGACATCCGGTACCTCGCTCCACCTGGTCTTCACTGGCAGCCCGGGCACCGGCAAGACGACCGTCGCGCGGATCGTCGGCGAGATCTATGCCGGGCTCGGACTGCTCAAGTCGGGCCATGTCGTGGAGGTAGATCGGGCATCCTTGGTCGGCGAGTTCGTCGGCCAGACGGCGCCGAAGACGATGGCCGCGATCGAACGCGCCCTCGACGGCGTGCTGTTCATCGACGAGGCCTACTCGCTCACCGGAGGAGCCGGCCAGGCTAACGACTTCGGCGGGGAGGCCATCGACACGCTTCTCAAGGCAATGGAGGACAACCGCGATCGCCTCGCGGTGATCGTCGCCGGCTACACGGCTCCGATGCGCAAGTTCATCGACTCGAACCCCGGGCTGCAATCACGATTCACCCGCTACATCGAATTCGAGGACTACGCGGTCGAGGAGCTTCAGCAGATTCTGACCACGTAGTTGACCGACCACGAGTTCACCGTGACGCCCGACGCCAGAGTCAGGGCTGCCAAGGTGATCACCGACCTTCATCGAAGCCGCGGTGAGGCGTTCGGCAACGGGCGGGCGATGCGCCAGCTGTTCGAGACGATCGTGGAGCGCCAGGCACGACGGTTGGCATCCCTGCCGGCCACGGAACCCGCCGACCTGCAGCAGATCGTCGCCGACGACATCCCCGAGGATCGGAACGCGGTCGTGGCCGACATCGACCTGCTGCTGGCCGAACTCGACGGCATGATCGGCCTCACCGATGTCAAACGTGAAATCCGACAGCTCGTCGACCTCGTGCGCCTCAATCAACTACGGGTGCGGGAGGGAAGGGAACCGATCCCGGTGAGTCTGCACATGGTCTTCTCCGGCAACCCGGGCACCGGTAAGACAACCGTGGCGCGCCTCGTCGGCCAGATCCTTCACGGACTCGGGCTACTGCGGCGGGGCCAGATGGTGGAAACCGATCGCGCGTCGTTGGTGGCCGGCTATGTCGGCCAGACGGCGATCAAGACGACAGAAGTCGTGCAGACCGCCCTCGACGGCGTGCTGTTCATCGACGAGGCCTACACGCTCACGGGCGAAGCCGGCCGGGCCGACGACTTCGGCGGCGAGGCCATCGACACCCTGCTCAAGGCAATGGAGGACAACCGCGATCGCCTCGCCGTGATCGTCGCCGGGTACACCGCGCCCATGCGCAAGTTCATCGACTCGAACCCCGGACTGCACTCACGATTCACCCGCTACATCGAATTCCGCGACTACGGGGTCGACGAGCTCCGGCAGATCCTGGACGTCATGTTGCGGAAGAACGACGTGGATCTCAGCACGGAGGCCGCCGAGAAGCTCACCCGGGTCATCACCGACCTTCATCGCAATCGCAGCGACACCTTCGGAAACGGGCGCGCGATGCGCCAACTGTTCGAAACGATCATGGAGCGCCAGGCACGACGGTTGGCATCCCTGCCGGCCACGGAACCCGCCGACCTGCAGCATATCGTCGCCGACGACATCCCCGGCGATCGGGCCGCGATCGTGGCCGATGTCGACCTGCTGCTGGCCGAGTTGGACGGGATGATCGGACTTGCCGACGTCAAACGGGAGATCCGCAAGCTCGTGAACCTCGTGCGACTCAACGAGCGACGGCAGCGCGAGGGACAGGATCCGTTCCCGGTGAGTCTGCACATGGTCTTCTCCGGCAACCCGGGCACCGGTAAGACAACCGTGGCGCGCCTCGTCGGTCAGATTCTTCTCGGACTCGGGTTGCTGCGACGCGGTCACACCGTGGAAACGGACCGTAGCGCATTGGTGGCGGGGTATGTCGGTCAGACCGCACTCAAGACGACAGAAGTCGTGAACTCGGCCCTCGACGGTGTCCTCTTCATCGACGAGGCCTACTCACTCACAGTGGGAGCCGGCCAGCCCAACGACTTCGGCGGTGAGGCAGTGGACACCCTGCTCAAGGCGATGGAAGACAACCGCGATCGCCTCGCCGTGGTGGCTGCGGGCTACACCACGAGGATGCAGGAATTCATCGCGTCGAACCCCGGCCTCAAGTCTCGCTTCACACGTGTGCTTCAGTTCGCAGACTTCACACCCGACGAGCTCACGTCGATCTTCGTTGCGCTCTGCGAGAAGTCAGGGATGGAGGTGGCGCCCGACGCGCACTCTGCGGCGCGAGCCATGTTCGATGCCCTCTGGAGCACGCGGGGGGAGGACTTCGGAAATGGGCGGCTGGCCCGCACGCAGTTCGAGTCCACAATCGAACGGCAAGCGGAGCGATTGATGGCCGACCCGGAGGCATCCACTCGCATCATCACGGCGATAGACATTCCCCCGGTCGGCGGGCTTCGCTGATGATTGTGGCGTCCGCCCGGCACGCGGTCGAGCCTCAACGACAGAGGCCCCGGTCGCACGACCGGGGCCCCTGTTCAGATGCTGCGGAGGATCAGGCCTCGCTCATCGCCGTCTTCTCGGCCTGGCCCTTGGCGGCGTAGTACGCGGCACGCGCCGCGATGCGCCGCGTCTGCTCGGCCTGTCCGGCGTCGAGGATGTCCTGCGGCACCTCGACGTTGGGCACGCGGCTCTGGGCGTGGTGCTTCTCCATGTACGCGTCCAGCTCGGGGCCGGACTCCCAGGAGGTGATCAGGCAGTAGCGCGGCTCGGTGCCGACGTGGGTGGCTGCATGCCAGAGGCGCTGCGTGTCGATGATCAGCTGGGCACCGGCCGGCAGGGCGATGCGGTACTCGACGCTCGGGTCTGTGCGGTTCTCGCGCAGCACGAAGTAGCTGTCCTTGTCGTCGCTGAGGTTGAAGAATCCGCGAACGACCCAGCCGGTGCCGTCCGGGTTGAGGCGGTTGTTGTCGTCCTGGTGCAGGTTGTACAGGCAGTCCGCGTAGGTGTTCGGCAGCAGCTCGATCACGCGGCAGCGACCGACATTGGAGCCGGGCTCCTGGGCCCGTCGGGTGAGGTTCGGCGCCTTCTCGACCTGGCTCGGAATCCAGACGCCGTCCTTGTCGGTGCGCGGCGGCTTGTGGTTCCAGAAGCCGTTGACCTCGATCTCGCCGAAGGCGCTGGCGAGCGGCGCGAAGCGGGTCTCGCCAGACGACTTCCAGTCGACGTACTCGATGTCCAGCCATTCCTTGGGGTCGAGCTCCTGGTTGTAGCGGTCGAGAACCACGTAGCCGGTCTCTTCGAGTGCGGCAGATTTGATGTAACCCATGATCGAAACCATGTCCTTTCGTCGAGGGCGAGCACGTTTTTACACGCCCAACTTAGGCGAGCCTAACATTCGGCGCCTGAGGGCGATCGAGCCACGCTCGCGGGCGAATAGGCTGGATTCACTATGAGCTCCGCCACGAATATCGATGCGACCGCCGTCAACACGATCGGCTGGCTCTCCGCCGCGCAGACGACCATCGTCGTTCCGGTGTACCAACGCCAGTACCGCTGGGACATCGGAGCCTGCGAGCAGCTGCTCTCCGACATCCGCGAGGTCGCCGACGCCGACGACCGGCAGATGCACTTCATCGGCTCCATCCTCTCCTCCGCCAGCACCGGGGGAGACGGCGCCGAACTGGTGCTCATCGACGGCCAGCAACGCATCACAACGCTGATGCTCCTGATCGCCGCGCTGCACCACAGCGTGCTGAACGACCCGGTGCTGGCCGCCGACCCCACGCTCTCCGCCGATCTCGAGAGGGTGCTCGTGAGAGGCACCGGGGCCGATGCCGCGCGCACCAAGCTCCGCCCGCACCGCGCCTGGGCGCAGGTCTTCGAGAGCGTCGTGCTCGACCGTCGTTTGGCGGATGACGAGGCCCGCGATTCCCGCTTCGACGACAACTATGCCTTCTTCCGCAGCCAGATTCCCGCCGCGGAGGCCCGACGAATCTGGACCGGCCTGCAGCGACTGGAGCACGTCGCCATCACCCTTGGCGCCGACGCGAACGCGCAGCAGATCTTCGAGAGCCTCAACTCCACGGGCGAACCGCTCCAGGACCACGAGCTGATCCACAATTACGTGCTCATGGGCCTGTCGCACGCCGAACAGAGCGAGATCGAGGACTCGTTCTGGCTGCCGATCGAACAGAACACCGGCGAGTCCATCGGTACCTTCTGGCGTCACTATCTCGTCGGCACGACCGGGCGCGAGGTCGACACCGTGGGCGGTCGGGGCGTGTACGACGCCTTTCGGCATCGCTTTCCGCGGCTCGATCTCGAGACGCTGCGCGCACACGCGGCCGAATGGCGGGAGTACTCGGCGATCTATCGCACGCTGCTGGAGCCGACTGAGGCGTCGGACCCGGACATCGCCCGCCAGCTCGCCCACGTCAACACCTTCGGGCGGGCGATGTACCCACTGGCGATGCGGGCCTACCGCGACTTCTCCCGGGGCGCCGTGGACAAGCACTCCCTCCTCGCCACGGTGGAGCACGTGCAGGCACTGCTCCTGCGCCGCACGGTGGTCGGTGTGTCCACCGATCGACTGGTGGCCCGGCTGTGCCGCGCACGGGAAGAGGGGCCCGCCTCCCTGATCGACGCGATCGCCAGGATCACCCCCTCGGATGAGCGCGTGCGGGTTGCCGTGAAGTACGGGGAACTCCCCCACCCCGCCTACGTGCTCGGGCGCCTCGCGAACGTCGACGGCATTGCCGACCTGGACGTGGACCACATCTTTCCGCTGGCACCGGGCGACACCTGGAGCGGCGACGGAACGCGGGAGTGGGTCGAATACAGCGAGGACGAGCAGAACAGCCACCGGGCCCTCGCGCACACCCTCGGCAACCTCGCCCTCCTCGAGCAACCGCTGGCGGAGCGCGCGGCCAACACCTCATTTCCCGACAAGCGCGCGTCCGTCTACGCCCGGAGCGCCATCCGCACCACTCGCGAACTCGCCGACACCGTCGCCTGGGGAACGTCCGCCATCGCGGAGCGCACGGCCCGGCTCACCGCCGACTTCCTGCGGATCTGGGCGCGTCCCGGCACGGTGGGCATCGACGATGACGGCCTCACCCCGATCCTCGACGCCCAGCGCAGGCGCGGGTGGCCGCGGGGCTGGCAACGGGAGTTCGACTACGTCGAGTACCGCGGCGAGCACTGGGAGGTGCAGGACGTGAAGTACCTGTTCGACCGCGTGTTCAAACGGCTCTGGGCGGATGAACGGCAGCACGTCGTGGAGTTCAGCGCGCGCCGCGGCGGCCCCATCTTCGAGGCGCAGGCCTGGAACGGGCAGTGGCACGCGCTGGACGACACGCACTTCCTCTACCTGGGCTGGGATTCCAGATACATGCTCACCGCGGTTCAGGGCGTGCTCGAGGAGGCCGGCCTCGCCTCCGAGGTGTTCGTGAAGTACTCCTACATCGGCGAGGTCATGTAGCGAAGGCCGCCCCCCACCGGTCACACGCCCGTGCGTCCGAAGCCCTTCGGAAGTTTGAACGGACAGTACAACTCCATCTGCGGAGCAACTCGGGCCTGCGCGGTCTCGAGCGCCTCGATGGGAGTCTTCGTGCCGAGCTTGACGCTGTCCTGGGCCTGCGCCATCGAGTCCCACCAGATCTGGCTCACCGGGAACGGCGGCCGGGAGGTGGAGAACTTCAGCTGGTCGACGAGCAACCCGAGCGAGGTGATGGCCGGGTCGGTGCTCTTCAGCACGTCGCGCTGGGTCGGCACGGCACCCACGGCCGGCATGTAGATCTCCTGACCCGGCTTGCCGCAGTAGAACTTCATGAAGTCCCACATCTCCTTGGTCATCGACGCGCCCTTTGGCGCCACGAGCGAGAAGCCTCCCGACCAGGTGTACGGCTTGGCCCCCTTCTTGGGCACGGGAAGGTAGGTGTACCCATAGTCGAGGTTCGGCACGTACTTCTTCAGGGAGTTCACGATCGGCTGGGCGATCAGGAAGCCCTGCTGTTCGCCCTGGAACGATGTCTGGGCCGGCGGATGATTCGGAGGCTCGTAGGTCGCCTTGAAGGCGTCGACCTTGCCGAAGTCCATCTCCCGGGCCTGGTCGTAGAGGAAGGTGTACGCATCGAGGATCGGCTTCGCCGTGAGATCGATCGAGCAATTGGAGTCGTCGAAGAAGGTCGCCTGGTTGCCCAGTGACCAGGTGTACGCCCAGGCCTCGCCGTCCCAGGGGATGAGCCCCAGCCGGGTGTAGTTGCCGCGCCCGTCCTTCTTGGTCATCTTCTGGCTGATCTCGAGCACCCGCTCGATGGTGGGCGGACCGTTCTTCGGATCGAACTCGTCGAGGTCGACGCCCACGGCGCGGAGGAGCTTCTTGTTGTAGTAAAGCACGCGAGTGTCGGTGTCCATCGGCAGTCCGTAGACCTGGCCGTTGAGGCTGAGCGAGTCGGTGGAGAACTGCAGCCACTGGTCGAGAAAGGTGCTGTCCTCGTACTTCTCGATGAGCGGCGTGATCGATTCCAACAGGCCGAGAGAGGCGTACTGGGCGCAGCTGAAGGCGTCCATGTACCAGAGGTCGGGGGCAGTGCCGCCGCGAACCGCGGTGATGATGCTCGTCGCGTCACCCGTGCCGTTGCTCGGCACGGTGCTGTTGACCACCGAGATGTTTGGGGCCACCTTGCCGTAGGCCTCGATGATCTTCTTCTCGACGGGTCGCTGGTCACCGCCCACGCCCCACAGCCGAATCTGGTTCGGATCCTTCGTACCGGCCGTGCAGCCAGCCAACATTCCGAGGCCCGCGAGGGCGCCCACGGCGGCCGCGCCGCCGAGAAAGGTGCGTCGTTGCATCATTATTTGAATCCACCTAACGTGATCCCCTTGAGGAAGTAGCGCTGGAAAACGAAGAACAGGATGATGAGCGGCGCGATCACCAGCACTGACGCGGCCATCAGTTCGTTGAATTGGATGTCCTGCTGGTTGGTCTGACGGAAGGCCTGCATCCCGATGGACAGGGTCTGCACACTCACGTCCTGCAGGTAGATCAGCGGGCCCATGAAGTCGTTCCACGCGCCGACCGCCGAGAAGATGGCGACCGCCGTGAGGGCGGGCAGCGCGGTCGGGAACACCAGCCGCCACGCGATCGCCCACTCGCTCGCCGCATCCAGGCGGGCCGCATCCAACATGTCCTTCGGAATCTGCAGCAGAAACTGGCGAAGCAGAAAGACGAAGAAGGCCGAGGCGAACAGGTTGGGCACGATCAGCGGCAGCCAGGTGTTCACCCAGCCGAGATTGGCGTAGAGGTCGAACATCGGGATGAGGGTGACCGGAAACGGGATGAAGAGCGTGGCGAGCACGATGTAGAACACTCGGTCACGTCCCTTCCACTCGATGCAGGCGAAGCCGTACGCCACGATGAAGTTCGACACGACCGAGAACACCACCGAGAGCACCGTGATCACCGCGGTGTTGCGAAAGAAGCTCCAGAACGGCATCGCGTTGACCGCGTTGACGAAGTTCTCCCAGTGGAATTCCTGAGGGAACCAGGTGGGCGGGTAGTGCGAGAGTTCCTGGCCGCTCTTGAGCGCGGAGGCGATCATCCAATACAGCGGAAGCAGGAAGAGCAGGCTCAGGCCGATCATGAGCACCCTTGCGATCACGGAGCTGTACCACCTCTGCCGGCTGCCGTCCCTGGCGCGCCCCACCTCCTCCCGCTTCGGGGCATCGAGCACGGCCTCGTCTTCGGGGCCTTGCTGCTGCGGTGTTGTTGTTGTCAATGTCACGTCTGCTTCTCCTGTTCAACCCGCGGCAACGTCATAGTTGACGAATTTCTTGGAAATGAAGTACACGAGCCACGCCAGGAGCATGCCCGCCACGAAGAGGAGCACGGCCAGCGCGGAGGCATAACCGAGCGAGGCGTAGCTGAAGGCGTTCTTGTAGAGGTAGAGCATGTAGAACAGCGTTCCGTTGTCCGGTCCGCCCACCCCGTTCGTGAGCACGTAGGCCTGCGTGAACACCTGCAGGCCGCCCGAGATCCCCGTGATGAGGTTGAACAGGATCGCCGGCGTGAGGAGCGGAAGCGTGATCGAGACGAACTGCCGCACCGGGCCGGCACCGTCCACGCGCGCCGCCTCGTAGAGGGTCACCGGAATGTTGCGCAGGCCCGCGAGGAAGATGATGGCGGCGTTTCCCGCCGCCAACTGCGCCATCAGCACGATCACGATCTTGGCGGAGGTCGGCTCGCCGAGGAGGTTGGTGTTGCCCGCCCCGAACAGGGTCAGAAACTGGTTGAAGACGCCGAACCGGGGGTTGACGAACACCACGAAGATGAACGACAGCGCGAACGCCGGCACGAGCGACGGGATGTAAAGCGCGGTGCGGTACCACGCGACCTCGCGCACGTTCCGGTTCATCGCGAGGGCAAGCAGCACGGCCACGACGAGCCCGATCGGCACGGCGAGCCCCGCGTAGAAGAGCGTGTTGCCCGCCGAGATCTTCACGAGCGGATCGGTGAAGGCGGTCAGGTAGTTCTGCAGCCCGACGAAGGTCGGCTTCGACATTCCCGAGTATCGGGTCAGGCTGATGATGAGCGAATAGACCAGCGGATACAACACGAAAATGACCAGGCCGACAATCCACGGCGAGATGAACAGCAGCCCTAGGCCGAGGTTCTTCTTGTCGCGAATCGTCAGCCTTCGCGACACCGTTCGGGCGCCGCGAGCCGCGTCCGCCGTTGCTTCCGGTGAGCGGCGCCTTGCGCCAGCGCCCACCACGTCAATCGAGTTCGCCATCGAGCCTCCAACGTCTTGGCACTTCCGCGTGCCTCACTGTCGACGCCATCTCGGCGGCAACTCCGACCGACCATACAGGAGGTTCTACCCCAAAAGGGGGAACTTTTCCGATTTAGTCAAAACCCTTGATTAATAGCAGGCGGTCTGTTCGGATTGGGGAATCTGTTCCCCAAGACTTGAGGTTGAAACACCGTGGCAAAGACGCTCAACGTGGCCGTACTCGGCTTCTGGCACGTTCATGCGGGCGATTACGCCCGCCAGGCACAGGAAGATCCGGGCACCACCCTGGTGGCCGTCTGGGACGACGACGCCGATCGCGGGAGGGAGGGCGCCGCCCGGTTCGGCGTGGAATTCGTCGGCGATCTGGATGAACTCCTGGCTCGCCCGGACATCGATGCCGTGACGGTCACCACCTCGACGAACGTGCATCGAGACATCATGGTGAAGGCAGCAAACGCGGGCAAACACATCTTCACCGAGAAGCTTCTCGCGCCCACCGTCGCGGAGGCCGAGGAGATCCTCGCCGCGGCCGACGCGAACGACGTGAAGGTCGTGGTGTCGCTCCCCCGGCTGTACGACGGGTACACGCAGGCCATCCGCACCGTGATCGACGGCGGCGGGCTCGGGCGGATCACCTACTCACGGGTCAGGCTCTCGCACGGCGGCGCGGTCTCGGGCTGGCTGCCCGAGCGCTTCTTCGACCGGCAGACCGCCATCGGCGGCGCGCTTACCGACCTCGGCTGCCACCCCGTCTACCTCACCCAGCTCTTCCTCGGGGCCGCGCCGTCGACGGTGTCCGCCACCTACCGGTCGGTGACCGGCCGTGTGGTCGACGACTCCGCCGTCGTCACCGTGGGGTACGACAACCAGGCCATCGGCGTGATCGAGGCCGGATTCGTGAGTGAAAATCCCTTCACCGTCGAGATCTTCGGCACGGAGGGCAGCCTGGCCTACTCCGACTGGGGCAACACCCTCACCGTGTCCGGCGCCGCCTTCGGTGGCGAAGGCTGGCACTCGATCGACGTGCCGGATGCCGTGCCGGGCGCCTTCGCCCAGTGGGTCGATCACATCGCCGACGGCACGCGTGCCGACGAGAACCTCTCCCGCGCGGTGGAGCTCACCAGGCTGGTGGTCGCGGCGAACGCGGCGGCCGCATCCGGGGCATCCGTCTCGCTCTGATCACCCCCTTCATCTTCGCTTCATAGAACGGATCACCTTCACCATGCCTCTCAACCACGTACGAATCGGTCTCATCGGCGCCGGCGGAATCGCCACCGAGCACATTCGCGGCTACCTGGCCCACCCCGACACGACAACCATCACGGCCGTCGCCGACGCCGTGCCGGAGACCGCCGCGCAGCGCGGCAGGGAGCTGAACGCCACGTCGTACACCGACTTCAACGAGCTCGTGCTGGACGAGAACGTCGATGCCGTCGACATCTGCCTCCCCCACCACCTGCACAAGGATGCCATTGTGGCCGCGGCGCGCGCGGGCAAGCACATCCTCTGCGAGAAGCCGCTCTGCCTGACCCCGGAGGAGGCCCGCGAGGTGCAGGCCGCCGTGACCGAGAACGGCGTGACTCTCATGTGCGCCCACAACCAGCTCTTCATGCCGGCGGTGGCCAAGGCCAAGGAGTTGCTGGATTCCGGCGCGATCGGAACGGTCTTCGAGGTGCGCACCACCGACAGCTTCTACAACCACTTCGACCCGGCGAACATGGGCTGGCGAGCGAGCGCCAAGACCAGCGGCGGCGGCGAGCTGATCGACACCGGCTACCACCCGACCTACCTGATGCTGCACCTCGCCGGCGGCGTGCCGGTGGAGGCCACCGCGCTCTTGTCCACCCATCGTCTGAAGTTCATGGAGGGCGAGGACTCGGCGCAGGTGCTCGTGCGCTTCGACAACGACGTCGTCGGCCACCTCGCCACGAGCTGGGCCTACGACCCCACTCCGGCCACCGAGCGCTTCTCCGCCGTCGGCGACCTCGGCTCCCTCTCGAGCGACGGCGTCTCGTTGACCCTGTCGCTGCGCGCCGGCACCGTCGAGACCTTCGAGTTCGAGGATGTCGAGACCTTCTCCGCGGAGATCGGGCACTTCGCCGAGAGCCTCATCAACGGAACCCGCCCGCTGCACACCGAGAAGGAGGGTGTGGAGGTGCTCGGCATGATCCTCGCGGCCTATGAGGGCGCGCGCACCAAGACGCTCGCGCCCGTGTTGCAGTTCTGATCGGGACGATCACCGGGGCGGGTTCGGGATCGCGGGCCCGCCCCGCCGCGTAGACGCCGTAGCACGGAACGATCGCGCGTCGCTCCTAGTCGGCGTCCCGCATACTCTCGAGCCCGTCGAGCACGAGATCCAGCCCCACCAGGAACTCGTCACCGTAGAAGTACCCGGGCTTCAGCACGTGGTCGGCGGTGAGCTCGGCCAGGTACGGGTATTCGCTGCGCGGCAACTGCGCCAGCATGATCTCGGCCATCGCCGCCGTCTCCTCCGGCGTCGTGAACGGCAGGCTCTTCTCCTGCATCGCAAACCCGTAGATGTAGCTGTCGACAGCCGAGAACGCGTGCGCCGTCTTCTCGATCGAGAAACCGCCGTTGCGGAACGTGCCGATCACCCGGTCGTGATGGCGGAGGGTTGCCGGTCCCGGATTGGTGCCGGAGTCGCGCACCGTGGTCGCCCAGGGGTGGCGGGCCAGCACCTCGCGGAACGAGATAGAGCGCTTGCGGATGGCCGCCTTCCAGCCGTCGCTGTGAGACGGCAGCTCGATCTCCCCGAAGATCGCATCGGCCATGCCGTTGATGAGGTCGTCTTTGTTGGCGACGTGGTTGTAGATCGACATCGCCTCCACGCCCAGGTCTTCGCCGAGGCGCCGCATGGTGAGGGCGTCGAGACCCGCGGTGTCGGCGAGCCGCACGGCGGCGGCGATCACCCGCTCGCGGTTCAGACGCACTCGCGCCTCGGGTGCCGATTCGCTCGGTGATGCCATTTCGCTCCCCTGAACTCTCCTGGTTGACAAACCTTACCACGTACATATAACTTGCTTACATCATACGTTTACAGCGTAAGCACCCCCAATATACAACGTAAGGAATGGGCAATGACCACTCACCTTCTCCCCGCGCCCACCGCTCGGGCCACCCGCTTCGCCCTCAACCCCGTCCGCTGGTCCCAGCGCACCGGAGCCCTCGTCACGGGCACCGCCCTCACCGCCATGGTGTTCCTGGCCGTGTTCGCCAACTTCGTCGCCATCAACGGTCTCGTGACCGTGGACGATGCGCGCAAGACCGCCGATGCCATCTCAGGCTCGCCGATGCTCTGGATCGCCGGCATCGCCGCCATGTACATCGTTGCGCTCCTCGACATCGTCGCCGCCGTCGGCACCACGGTGGTCTTCGCCCCCGTCAGCCGGGCGGTGTCCACGGGGGCCGGGGTGACGAGAATCGCCTTCGCCGTCTGGTTCATGGTCGCGCTCGGCCAACTCGTCGTCGCCTTCACCCACCTCGACGCCCCCGACGCGGCGCTCTCCAACATCGCGGCGTTCACCTCGATCTGGCACACCGCGCTCGCGTTGTTCGGGGTGCACCTCCTCCTGGTCGGCTATCTGTCGATCCGCTCCGGTTTCGTGCCGAAGGTCTTCGGAATCCTCATCGGCATCGCCGGTCTTGGCTACATCGCCGACCTCGTGGGCACGCTGCTCTCCCCCGGCTTCGCGCCCACCTTCGGCCTGTTCGGATTCGTCGGCGAGACCGCGATGATCTTCTGGCTCCTCATCGGCGGTCGCCGCCTCCCGCGCAACTGACCCGCGCTGAACGCTCCCCCACCGTCACGCCCACTCAGAGAACAGGAACCCGAACCATGCAAACCACCCACACCGCCGACCGTATGAGGGCCGTCGTCTCGCGCAGCTACGGTCCGCCGGAGTGCGTCGAGATCGAGGAGATCGCCAAACCGGTCCCCCGGGCGAACGAGGTGCTCGTGCGCAACTTCGCATCCGTGATGACCGCGGCGATGGTCGAGGCGAGACGCGGCCCCCTGATGGCGCGGCTCTACTTCGGCCTCACCAAGCCCAAGTGGCCGGTGCTCGGCACGAACTTCGCCGGCACCGTGGAGGCGGCGGGAGAGGCGGTGACCCGATTCGCCGTCGGCGACCAGGTCTCCGGAGTCAACACCGCCGGTCTCGCCGCCCACGCGGAATACGTCGTGGTCGCCGAGGCGGGAGTGATCGCGCTGACGCCGGCGAACCTGAGCGACGCCGAAACCGTCTCAGTGTTCGACGGATCCATGACCGCCCTGCCGTTCCTGCGCGACCGCGCGCGGCTCTCCCCCGGTCAGTCGATCCTCATCAACGGCGCCGCCGGAGCGGTCGGGTCCGCGGCGGTCCAGCTCGCGAAACACTCTGGCGCGCGCGTCACGGCGGTGTGCAGCACGGGCAATGTCGACGCGGTGAGGGCCCTCGGCGCCGACGACGTGATCGACTACACCGCGGAGGACTTCACCACGGCCAGGGACCGCTACGACGTCGTCTTCGATGCCGTGGGCAAGAGCTCCTTCGCCCGCTCCCGACGGGCGCTCACCCGCGATGGCCTGTACCTCACGACGGTGCCCTCGCCGGCCATCCTGCTCCGGATGCTGTGGACCTCCCGGTTCGGTCGGCGCAAGGCCGCGATCCTGTTCACGGGCCTGGCCAAGCCGGAAGAGATGGCGAAGAACCTGGGCTTCCTGGGCGAACTCGCCGAGTCCGGCGCGCTCGTCCCCTTCATCGGCCGCACGGACCGGATGGAGGACGCGGCAGCGTCCCATCGCCACGTGGAGACGGGACACAAGAGGGGAAGCGCCGTCCTCACGTTCGGTGATGCCGGTGGGCCCGCCGGCGCGCGCTGAAATCAGCACTGCCGAGGCTGGTCGCCGCGGCCTAGAGCCGGGCCAGCCAGGGATGACGCGGGGACACCACCGTCAACGACTCCCTCAGCCAACGGGTTTGGGTCGAGTCAAGGTGCCCCCGGGCGCATTCGAAGTCGGCCTCGTCCTTTGCGCGGGGGTTGGCGCTCTTGTAGAGCAGCTGCACCTCCAGGCCGAGCACGCGACGATCGGAGTTCGTCGCCGGGCCGTCCAGTTCTGAGACCGGGCGACGGATGCGTTGATCACGGCGGTACACCCACTGGCCATCGTCGGTGTCGTCGATCATGAGTTGCAGGGACCACGGTGATGACGGCGAGCGCCGACACCAGATGTCATGGATCCCCGGAGTGAGGTACTCCCCCTCGGCCCAGGGGCGAAGAGTTCCCGGGGGGTCCGCCGCGTGAAGGTCCCACCCAGCGAGGTGACGCTGAACCGATGACTGGTCGGCGCGAAGGACGAGAACGTCGACGTCCGAGTGCGCACGGCTCTGTCGGCCCAGGTGCAGGTCGATGGCCCAGCCACCGGCGATCCACCATCGGCAGGTCATGCCGCGAAGTTCGTCGGCCACCTCGGCGGGCGTCAGCGGTTCCCACGTCCCCAGCGAATCGCCCATACCGCCATCATCGCAGCACAGCGAAGCCGCCCTCAGACCCGGGACCATCCGTGCGGATCGACCAGTCCCGCTCAGCGTTCGCGCGGCGTGACGGGCTCGCGGGTGTAGTAGTCCACAAGTCCGTCGGGCGAGGTCAGCACCGGACGGTCGAACTCGCCCCTCAGGTACATCGGCGTCACCACGTACGGCTCACGTGCCCGCTCCGGGCGCGCCCACCGCACTCCGTTCGCGATCACCCGCCGCACGTCCGGGTGGTGATAGACCGGGTAGACCTCGTCGCCGGGGCTGAAGTAGAAGACGCGTCCGTAGCCGCGCCGGTAGGTCACTCCGCTGCGGAACACCTCGCCGCCGGAGAAGCTGCTGATGAACACCAGCTCGTCGGGCTCCGGGATGTCGAAGAACTCGCCGTACATTTCCTGCCCGGGGATCACGATCGGCTGGGCCACGCCCTCGGTGATCGGATGCCGCGGCGCGATGGTCCAGACCAGCTCGCTGTCGCCATCGTTGCGCCAGCGCAGACTGCAGGTGGTGCCCATCAGGCGTCGGAAGATCTTCGAGTGATGGCCGGAGTGCAGCACGATGATGCCCATGCCCTCGAGCACGTGACGCTGGATACGGTCGACGACCTCGTCGGAGACCTCCTCGTGGGCGGTGTGCCCCCACCACAGCAGCACGTCGGTGGCCGCGAGCGTCTCTTCGGTCATGCCGTGCTCCGGGTCGTCAAGCACCCGGGTCGACACCGTCACGTCGCCGCCGAGCAGGTCGGCGATGCCGTCCGCGATCGTGTTGTGCATCCCGTCGGGGTAGATCCCGCGCACGACGGGGTTCACCTTCTCGTGCCGGTTCTCCCCCCAGACGACGACTCGGATCGGTTCTGTACTGGTCATCGGGCGCCTCCAGACGCGATAGTGGCCGGGGTGGATCCCCAGGCCGGGGTAGCGATGCCGTCCGCGGCGCTGGTCCAGGAACGCAACCGCTCCACGACGTCATCGCTCTGCTCGTCGGCGATGGCCCGGGCGAGCGACTCCTCCAGCAGCTCGGCGACGACCACGCGCTCGCCTCCGCGTTCGCTGCTGCGGATCGCTCCCTCGACCATCGCGAGGCTGAGCACGTTCGCGCGCACCTCGTTCTGCGGTGTCGTGCCGGTGCGCAGGGAGCGCACGAACTCTTCCAGGGACGCCTCGATGCCCTCTCGCCCGGTGGGCAGGGCAATCCCGATCCCGTCGGAGTCCACCCGCACCACGTCGTCGCCGTCCCAGGCCGCGGCGCCACGCTCGGCGTAGACGTGCCAGTCGGCGTTCCACGAGGTCTGCAGGCCCGGCGTGCACCGACTGCCCGAATAGACGAACCGTGCACCCGAGTCGAGTTCGAACTCGGCCGTCGCCGCGGCGTCGCCGGCGAACCAGCTCCAGGGCGGGTTCCACGAGCTGCAACGCACCGCCACCGGCTCGTCGTCGGTGAGGTAGCGGAGCATGTCGAAGTGATGGATGGACATGTCCACGAGCAGCGGATGCGCCATCTGCTCACGGAACCCCGGCTCGTGATCGGAGTGGAAGAACTGCGCGTGCACCGCGGCCAGTGGCCCGAGCTGCTTGACGGCGCCGCGGAACGCCGACAGGTGGTTGAAGTAGCGTCGGGACTGGCTCACCATCAGCAGGCCGCCGGTGATGTCGGCTATCGCGACCTGGCGGAGTGCCTCGGCGACAGTCGGGGCCAGCGGCTTCTCGCACAGCACGGGTAGGCCGGCGCGCAGGGCCTGCTCGTTCACGATCCGATGGGCCTGCGGCACGGTCACATTGACCACCGCCGCCGCCCCGGCGCGTTCCGCCACGTCGGCGACCGAATCCCCCACGACCGCTCCGTCGAGACCGAGTGTCGCGACCGCGGAGGCCGCGAGGTCGAGGTCCAGGTCCACAACTCCGACCGGCACCGCGTGCGGCGACGTCGCGAGCATGCGGATCCACGCGGTGCCCATTGCGCCGGCACCCACCACGACGACCGGCAGGCGGTCTCCTGGCGTGTTCGGATGGTTCGTGAAATCGATCATCGTGGAGGTCATCCCTTAACCGCGCCGCCGAGGCTGGAGCGGAGCAAGTGCTTGCGCACGAATATGTAGAGCACGGCCGGAGGAGCCACGTAGACGATCGCGCTGGCGGCAAGAAGGCCCCAGTCGACGTGGTTGTGATCGCTGAACGCCCGGAACAGCCCGATCGAGAGCGGATAGAGCTCCTGGCTCTGCAGCATCACGAGCGGGGTGAGGAAGTCACCCCAGATTCCCATGAAGGTCAGCATGGCCGCGGCCCCCAGCCCCGGACCGATGAGCGGCAGAACGATCCGCCGGATCGCCTGGAGCCGACTGTTGCCGTCGACCCACGCCGCCTCCTCCAGTTCCATGGGAACCGACGAGATGGTGCCCTTGAGCAGCCACAGCGTCACCGGGAGCTGAAGCACGGCCTCGACGAGGATCAGTCCGAAGAGCGTGTTCGTGAGCTTCAGGTTCACCATGATCAGGTAGAGCGCGACGATGGTCGCGGGGGCGGGGATCACCCTGATCAGCAGGATGCCGAACATGAAGGCTCGACGACCCCGGAACTCGAAACGGGCGAGAGCGTAGCCGCCCGCCACTCCGAGGGCGAGGTTGAGCGCCGTCCCTCCGATGCCGATGATGAGGCTGTTCACCAGCAGCATCGGGGTTCCCGCGCTGGTGAAGAAGCGCACGAAGTTCTCGAACGACAGGCTCGGAAGCTGAACGTTCGGACCCGCGTGGCCGTCCACCGAGCTGAAGACGACCCACGCGAACGGCACGAGGCAGAACAGCACCATCAGCACGAGAAGCGTGTAGGCCAGAACCCGCTGCACGACGCCCAGCGCACTGAGCGGACGACGGCGGTATCGTCGTGCCGGCGCGATCGCCTGCGGTATTGCTGACGTTGTCATCTCAGACCTCGACCTTCGAAAGCCGCACGTACACGAGGCCGAGAACCAGAACCAACACCAGGAGGATCATCGAGGCAGCGCTTCCGATGCCGATCTGGGCGAACTGCAGGGCCCGCTGGTAGATGTAGATCGCCGCGAGGCGCGTCGCGCCCCCCGGGCCACCCTGGGTGAGGAAGTAGACGAGCCCGAAGACGCCCACCGTGCTGATGGTGGTCAGCAGCAGGTAGAGGAACACCGGACCCCGAATCAGGGGAAGAGTGATGTGCCGGAAGATCTGCACGGCACGGGCCCCGTCTATCCGGGCGGCCTCGATGAGTTCGGCCGGCACCTCTTCGAGCGCCGCCTGGAACATGATCATGGCGAACGCGACCCCGCGCCAGATGTTCACGAGGATGATCGACACCATCGGAACCACCTGGAGCCAGGATGTGGGGTCGGCTCCAAAGAGTCCGGTCAGCCGGTTGAGGGTGCCCGCGGAGTTGTTCGAGAGCACGCTTGCCCAGGTCAGCGAGGCGACGACCTCCGGCACGATCATCGGCATCAGAACGGCGGCACCCCAGAGGCCCTTGCCGCGAACCCACGGCCGGCTCAGAAGGATGGCCGCGACCATGCCGAGCACGGTCTGGCCGATGATGGCCGAGAACAACACGAACTGGCCGGTCTGTCCGAGGGAAGCGAGGAAGTCCGAACTCGACAACAGGTAGGTGTAGTTGTCGATGCCCACCCACTTGGGATCGCGCGCGGCAAACCCGGTGAGTTGGGTATTGGTGAAGCTGAGGTAGGCGCCGTACAGCGCCGGCACGATGATGAAGACGACGATGAGCACGGCCCCGGGGCCGAGCAGGAGAAGAACGAACGGCCACGTGCGCCTGGAGCGACGCCGCCCGGGCGACGACGACTGAGCCGCCGCCGCCCGGGTGGGTGTGCTGGTGATGGAAGTCACTACTTGACCAGGGTCGGCCCGAGCAGGTCTGTCGCATCCTTCACGAACGCGTCGTAGGCCTGCTGACCGGTCGCCTTGCCCTGGAGAATCTTCTCCGTGGCGTTGGCGACGGCCTGGGCGATCTGCTCCGAACCGTCGCCGGTCGGAACGTAGAGGCTCGACGCGAGGTCCTTACCGGCCTGGACCAGTTTGGGCTCGCCGGAGAACGGCTTCACATCGGCGATGTCATCGCGCACCGGCGCTGCGCCGGAGGCGACGAGCTGTTCGGCGAGGGGCTTGCCGGACGACAGGTACTCGGCGAGCAGCACGGCTGCCTCCTTGTGCGTCGACTTCGCCGCGATGCCGTAGCTCGACCCGAGACCGCTCCAGCCGTAGGTCTTGCCGCCGGCCTTCATCGCCGGGTACTGCCAGGTGTCGACCTTCGTCTCGAGGCCGGCGATCGGCTTGGCACCGCCGGGGCCCCAGTCGAACTTCCATCCCCACGTGCCCTGGGCCGAAACCTGGAGCTTGCCGGCCGGGAACTTGTCGTACTTTGTCGGCTCCCACGGGTTCGGGTTTTCCAGATCCTGCACCGGGACGAGGCCCTTGGTTACCAACTCGCTGTACAGGTTGAAGGTGGGCAGCCATCCGCTGCTCTTGAGGTCCCACTTACCCGTCTTCAGGCTGTAGTACTTCTGGTCGACGCCCGCGAGAATCGGCTGGAAGCCTTCGCCCCACGAGCCTCCGCCCCATGCCGTGCCTGCGGGGATGACGATGGGCGGGAGGTTGCCGTTCTTGGCCTTGACCTGTTCGAGACGCGCGATCATGTCATCCCACGTTGCGGGCTGCTTGGTGTCGACGCCGTACTGCGTCAGGAGATCCTTGCGATAGAAGAAGTTCTGCACTCCCGTGTCGTGCACGAGGGCGTAGATCTTGCCGTCCTGACGCACCATTGCCTTCTTGATCTGCGGGAAGTAGTGATTCCAGCCGTCCCACTTGGCGAGGTCGTCGTCGAGCGGAGCCAGGTAGCCGGCGCCCGCGAAGCCCGGCACCATGCTGTCGCCGAGGTCGATGACATCCGGTGCCTCGCCGGCGATGAACTGCTGCGTGATCTTGGTGACGAATTGCGGGTCGGTCAGTACGTCACCAACCAGCTTGACCTTGATGTTCTTGCCCTGCTTCTTCATCGCGGCCTCGAAGCCGGGGATCTGCTTCTTGACCGAGTCGATGCCGATCTGCTTCGTCTCCATGATGGAGACCGTGACCGCTCCGCCACTGCTGCTGCCGGTTGCCGCGCAAGCGCTAAGCCCTGCAGCGGCGACAACTGTGGTGACGAAGGCGGCGATCACACGAGTGCGCTTCATTGCGGTGCCTCTCCCCGCTTGCTCCCGTCGGCCACTTTGCCTATTCAATGGGATAAAGCGTGAGGCCTATGTTAGGACATGGATTGGGCGGCGTCAACCATCGAAAAGTCCGGCATGGCGCCCGACGGCTCGATGCAGTCCACACCCGCACATCGACAGTGTCACAATTTGTCTATTTGATAGAATTACAGGTGCACGTCAGACTGTGGCCAGCGCATCCGGCCGGCCGACAAGAAGGGGTGACATGCTCCGAGGCAGCAACCTGCTCCGTCTGGCCGACTACAACCAGGCGGTGATCCTCGATCTCATCCGTCGGGAGCCGGGCAGGAGCCGGGCGGACCTGCAGCGCACCTCCGGACTCGCGTCGCAGACGATCTCCAACATCACCCGGCGGCTCATCGATGCCGAAATGATCCGCGAGAGCGAGCCGAGCGACGCGGTTCGCGGGCGCCCGAGCATCCCTCTTGCCGTCAACGGCAACGGTGCCTTCGCCGTCGGAGTGCACGTCGACCCCGCACGCCTCACGATCCTGCTGCTCGACGTCGCCGGCGAGGTGCGTCACCGCCAGCAGCTGCGCACGCCGCAGGCCACCAACCCCGACGAAATGACGGCGCTCATCGCGGTGAGCACCGGCCGCCTCATCCGGGAGTCGGGCATCGACCGCGACCGGGTGCTTGGACTGGGCATCGCGGTGCCCGGTCCCCTCGACGTGATCACCGGCGTCGTGCTCGACCCGCCCCAGCTTCCCATGTGGCGCGACGTTCGGCTCCGCGCCGACCTCCACGACGCCACCGGCATGCCGGTGCTGCTCGACAAGGACGTCACCGCCTCCGCCGCCGCCGAACTGCGCAAGTCCGCCGACCCCGACTTCCTGTTCATCTATCTCGGGTCGGGCGTCGGTGCCTCCGTCGTCACCCAGGGGCAGGTTCTTCGTGGCGCCAGCAACAACATCGGCGAGATCGGCGACATCCTGGTCGATGCGGCGGCCGAAGACCTCGGCTGGAGCGGTCGACGCGGGGGGCTCGCCGCGGCCTGCGTGCCCGAGGCGCTCGTCATCCAGGCGGTGCAGGCGGGGCTGATGCCGCTGCCCGACCTCACCGACTACCTGGCCATCGACGACGCCTGCACCGCGCTCTGCGAGCTTGCCGTCGGCGGGGATGCCGTGGCGTCCGCCATTCTGCACCGCGCCGCGCGCCGGGCGGCGGTCGGCATCGGCGTGCTCGTGAACTTCATCGACGTGCCCCGCGTCGTTCTGGGCGGCCCCACCTGGAACCGCCTTAGCGGCGCCTTCCTCCCCGTGCTAGAGGATGCGGTGCGCCGCGAACTCGTCGTCTCGCGCGAGGCATTCACCGTCGTCGGTTCCGCGGTGGGCGAGCAGATCGCCGCCCAGGGCGCCGCCGAGCTGGTGATGGACCACTTCCTCGCGCCCCGCGCGAGCGTTCTCGTCATGGACTGAGGGTCAGCGCCCCAGCTCCATGGGCTGCCCGCGTGTGGCTGGGCGGCCGGCCACGCTCGCCAACGTCGCCGCCGGAACCCGTCGGGGCTATTCGCCAGTCGGCCGCTGCCGCTGCTGCTTGGTCGCGGACCGCTGCTTTTTCGCCGCGAGATGACGCCTCGCCGAGCCGCGCGTCGGCCGGGTTCCGCGGCGGACGGCTGCGGGGGGTGCCAGTGCACCGCGCACGAGACTGGCGAGGGCGGCGAGGGCGGTCTCGCGATTGCGCAACTGGGAGCGTTGTTGTGACGCTGTCATCGTTATCGCTCCCGCCACGATTTGCCGACCGAGTCGAGTGAGCACCATGGTCCGCTGGTCATCGGTGAGCACAACCGAGTCGGCCACGTTCCACGTCAGCTGCACCCGGCTATCCGACGTGTTGACGTGTTGCCCGCCCGGGCCGGACGAGCGCGAGAACCTCCACTGGAGTTCCGAGGCGGGGATGGTGAGGGCGGGCGACACCTCAAGGTCCATGCAGCAAGGGTCGCACGAATTCGTTGTGATCGAGACGTGCATCTAGATAGTTCGAAAGCCGCAAATGGGGCCCACGGAACACTGAACGCTACCCTGGCGAGGCCGGGAACCGACCTTCCGAGACCTTGGATCGCCTCAGTCTCCGCCGCCGAATGAGGCGGACAGCAGGCCCGGGGAGATTCGAACAACAACCCGTGTAGGTCAACGGATGCTCCTGCCAAAAACGCTGAAGACCGTGACCTCGGTCCGTTTCTCACCACTCTGCGAGTGACCGCCGCAGCGCATCCATGTCGGAGTCGGGGAGTGCGAGCGCGATGGCCTCGCCGATCGTGAGGTCGGCGCCCTGGCGCTCGCCGGCCGCGACCGCGGCCGGGTCGGCCTCGCGGGCCGCGTCCAGCTGCGGGGTGTGCACCCGAAATGCCTCCGCGTCGAAGACGCCGATGCGTTGGCGGATGACAGCCGCGGCGGCCGAGAGCGCGCCGGCTCGCTCTCCGTCACCGCGTGCCGCCGCGACGGCGCAGAGTCCCTCGAGCCCGTAGGCGATGCCCTCTTCGTGATGCAGGCGGATCGAGACCAGCAACGTTCGCACACGCGCGTCCTCGGCGGCATCCACATCTCCACGCACCAGCAGCAGCCGGGCCTGATGATTGCCGGCCACCGAGAGCGTGAAGAGGTCCCCGCTAGCCTCAGCGATCTCGGCGGCCCGGTTGAAGCGCTTCAGCGCATCGTCCGGCACGCCGCGCAACCAGGCCAGGCGACCACGCGACACCTCGGTGATCGCCTCGGCCCACGTGTTGCCGACCGCGTGCTGGCGCTCGGCGGCGTCAGCGAGCTCGCGTTCCGCCGTTGTCACGTCGGGCGTGGGCAGCTGCAGGCGTGCCGTCGCGCGCGCCGCGAGCGCCATCGCCGCAGCGTCCTCATCGCCGCTCTCGCTGAACAGGCGCACGCACTCGGCCAGGCCCGCCACCACGCCCTCCGATGGCCTCTGCCACATCTCTCCCCACAGGGCGAGGAACCACGCCACCGCCCTGGTGTGCTGTGTGATCGGCAACTCCTTGCCCAGCAGCTCCAGCATCCAGGCCCGCACCTCGGCAAAGAATCCCGCGATCCACCAGTAGATGAGCAGGTTCCACGCGAAGTCGCCGGCGTCGTCGAGGCGGTTGGTGTAGATCAGGTGGCGGACCGCTGCGCGCAGGTTGGGCAGTTCGAGGCCCAGCTGCGCGACGGCATCGGCCTGCTCGAGTCCGCGCAGCTGCGGAGCGGTACGGGCGACGAAGGCGCGGTAGTAGTCCGCGTGTGCCGCTCGCATGACATCCGCGTCGCCGGCGATCTTCAGGCGGTCCAAGGCATATTCGCGCACGAGGGCGAGCAGCGAGAAGACCACGCGGCCGTCGATCTCGGTCTGGTTCACGAGCGACGCGTCGATGAGCGCCTCGAGACAGTCCAGCGCCGCCCCGTCCCACGACCGGCCGGCACCCAGCGCCTCGAGCGCCTCGAGCGTGAAGCGCGTCGCGAACACGCCGAGGTCCTCGAGCAGACCGCGGTGGGCATCGGGCAGCAGGCTCACGCTCCAGTCGATCGTCGCGCGCATGGTGCTGTGCCGCTCAGGCATGTCGCGCACCGAGGCGGTGAGCAGCGGCAGGCTTCGCTCGAGGCGCTCGGCGATGCCGCGGGGTGTCAGCATCCTGACCTTTGCCGCCGCCAATTCGATGGCCAGCGGCAGGCCCTCGAGACGACGGCAGATGTCGGCGATGTCCGGCGCATTCTCCTCGGTGATCGCGAAGCCGGGCTTCACCGCCGTCGCGCGGTCGACGAAGAGCATGCAGGCGGAGGAGCGCAGCGTGCGGTCGAGGGTGGCGGCGCCGACGCCTTCCGGCGTCGGCAGCGCTCCGACCTCGTAGACCTGCTCGCCACGGATCCGCAGCACGATGCGGCTCGTGACCAGGAATGTGGCCTGCGGTGCCGCCGCGTAGAGACGCACCAGCATCGGGGCGGCATCCACGATCTGCTCGAAGTTGTCGAGCACGATGAGCACTCGGCGCCCGGCCAGCGCGTGTGCGATGCGCTCTTCGAGGGCGGCTTCGCCGTTGTCGCGGATGCCGAGGGTGTAGGCGATGGTTGGGACGAGCAGGCCCGGCTCGAGAACACCCTCGAGCAGCGCGAAATAGATGCCGTCTGGAAAGAGATCCTCGGCGGCGCGCGCCGTCTCGATGGCGAGTCTGCTCTTGCCGATCCCGCCCGGTCCGATCAAGCTGACTACCCGGCTCTCCCCCTGGCGCAGGAGGGCTCGCAGGCGCTCGAGGTCGCCCTCGCGGCCGATCGTCGCGGTGTAGGCGACGGGAATCTTCTCGATCGCCGAGGGCGTCGCCGCCGACAATTCGGCGTCGCCGCCGACCATGACTCGTCGAACCTCTCCGCGAACAGCGCCGCGAGGTCGCCGGCAACCTGATCCTCGAGGTCGGCCGCGCTCTCGAAGGAGAGATAGGCGACGGTGTCGTCGGATCGGATGCGGTCGATCAGCGTGGTCAAGCGTTCGTCGCGATGCGTAGACGCCTTGATGTAGATCAGCTTCGGCATCGATTCCGCCGCGAGGTTGTACTCGTCCTCGAGGCCCGACACCTCCTCGTCGGGAGCCACCCAGCCGTAGCTGTCGCCATAGATGCCGACGAACACGTCGGACTGCGCCAGGTAGGCGCGGTACAGGGCTCGCGGTGGGTGCGGACGCGCCCCAAATTCGAACATCACCGGCGCGAGGCGGAGTCGCTCGATCGCCGCACGCACCGCGCGCCGCTCATCCGCAAGCTCACGAAGGGTCGAGCTCACGAACACCCGGATCCGCTGATCGGGTGTGCGGATCACGGGCCTGACGGGCCCATTCATGTGCATATCATGGCGCGATCAGCCGCTGTCGCGCCATGATTTGTGGCAATTCGTGCGAATCGGGACTACCTCCGATGTGGCTGACTCGGCCGGTCGCACCACGGCGCCACAGAGGGGTCGCACGCCAAGGAATCGGTCAGCGGCACGGGGCGTCCTCACCTGTGGTCGTCGCGAATGTCGTTCGGCTCAACCCGAGAAGGCAGCCGCCCTTCGCACAGCTCTGCGCGAATCTCGGCCGAGCAGAACAACGACCACGATGGGATTGCACGCCGGGTCAGGCGCAACCGGCTTCGCCGACCACGGGTCAGAGCCAACCGCGATCCCTGGCCGCCCTCGCCGCGTCGTGCCGCGTCGTGGTCGCGGTCTTCTGCGAGGCGTTCGAGAGGTAGTTTCGAACGGTGCCTGGGGCGAGGTGCAATCGCCGGGCGATGTCTCTGACCGAGTACCCCTCACGCGTCTCCCGGAGCACATCGGCTTCGCGTTCGGTCAACGGCGAGTCGTCGACGACCGAGGCCTCGAGCACATCGTGCGCGATCCAGCGCTGACCGTCATTCACCTTATGGATGACCTCGCCGATCTCTTCCGGGTCCGCGCTCTTGCTCATGAAACCCATCACGCCGAGCTTGAGCGCGCGCCGGAGGACACCCGGACGGGCGTGCCGGGTGAGCATCAGCACGCGTTGTCCCGGGCTTGTCGACATGATCGACGCGACCGCGTCCAGGCCGTCCATCTCGGGCATCTCGAGGTCGATGACAAGGACATCCGGGCGGTGCCGGAGGGTCGCGATCACCGCCTCGTGGCCGTTCTCGGCCTGCGCCACGACGACGATGGTCCCGTCGAGGACCAGGAGCGCAGACAGCGCCGCGCGCAACAGGTGCTCGTCATCGGCCAGGATGATCCTGATCGGACCCGCCTCCGTCATTTGCCGCCCCCGGTCCCACTGCTCGTGATCTCCGCATCGATCCGAGCCGACACGATGAACCTACCCGGCGGCCGCTCGACCCGCAGCGCGCCGCCGACGCTCTCCACTCGCTCCCGCAGCCGAGCAAGCCCCCGCGGCGCGGAGTCGGCGGTATCGAGTGCGCCATCGTTGGCGACCTCCACGGACCGCGGCGACGCGGTGATCGTGACGATGGTCGGACGCGCATGGCGAAGGAGGTTGGTGGTGGCTTCCCGCAGCACCTGCGCCAGCAGGGGATTCGCGGTTGTGCCGGTGGCGTCGTCGAATGTCACCTCGACGGCGACGCCCGCCGCCTCGATGAGCCGCTTGGCGTTCTCCAGCTCGGCGACCAGATTCAGCTCATAGCGCGCATACGTCAGCGCTCTCGTCTCCGCGATGGTCTCGTCGACGAGACGGCGGATCTCGGTGAATTCCCCCTCGGCTCGGTCGGGATCCGTGTGCACCACGCGTCGACCCAGTGCGGCTTTGAGTTTGATGACATGGAGCGAATGGCCCTGGATGTCGTGAAGGTCACCCGCAAATCGCATTCGCTCGCGCGCGATGGCAAGCTCTGCCTCTGTCTCCTGCGCGCGTTCGAGCCGCCGAACGACCTGCCAGGCCTGCTCGCTGAGCAGGATCACCGCGACGATGAAGAGTGTGCCGCCGGCCGGGAGCGCGACGTACTCGGCGGCCAGCGCTGGGCTCGCCGGGTGGAAGAGCAATGAACTCGCTCCGATCGCCGCGACCACGAATGTGAGCGCCGCGATCCACAACCGCCGCCGTGTTCTCCGCGCGAGCAGGAGCGCGCCGATGAGCGACATCGGCACGAAACCGATGGGGCTCGAGATCGTCAGCGCGCCGATGATCCACGACGCCGTGGTGAACATGAACGCAAGCACCGCCTGGCGCGGGTACCCGTCCAGGCTCCACTTGCGCAGCAGAGCGAGGGTGACAAGAAACCCGAGAACGACGATTGACCCCTCCCACCAGGATGTCGAGGTGAGCACGATACCGACGATGCTCAGGGGCGCGATCGCGGCGACGGCCGTGACCATCGCCACCCGACGCATCCGCGTGGTGGTGGGAGCCTCGTCCTTCACCCGGTCATCGATGGTCAGCTCCGCTCCTCGGCTTCCTGCCGCTTGATCGCCCGGCCGACCGGGCGTTTCGCAATCATCGCCGCACTGGCCAGGCCGAGCGCCACATACTGCAACGCCCCGATCCGGAGGAACAATTCCGCGATGTTCGCCGGAAGTGTCTTGAATAGGCCGAAATCGAAATAGAAGTACCCGACGTAGGCAAGGAAGACGGTCGCGCCGAGGACAATGGTCGCGCTGAGCGCCAGATCGAGGATTTTCATGATCTCCACGATTGCGCCGCCGGAGTGCCGACGGTAGTGACGCTGTGTCACATCATCTCATGACGTCAGACCACTGCACAGGAGCGGGACCGCGAGATGGGATGGGACTCATGACATCCCTAACGAATATCACCGAGGTTCCCGCACGCACGCCGTTCTGGCGCCGCCCCTTTTCAATCATCCGCGAGAACAAGCGTGCGTACCTCATCATCAACCTCGCCACGTATGGGTTGGCCGCCATCGGGTTCCTGATCGGACTCGCCTTTCCCGCGCTCAATGCCGCGGCTGGACAGGCGTTGAAGGACGACGGCACCGTGGCGCTCGTGAGCTGGCTGGTGGGTATCCCGCCGCTGTTCGCGCTGACGATCCTGGGCGTGAATGTCTTCCGGCTCAGCCTGCTGACCATCGTGCTGCCCTCGCTTGCAGTGCCCTTCGCGGGGCTCGCGTCCTTCGGATACTGGGCAGTCCAGGTAGGCATCACTCTCGTGCCGACCTCCCCCGAGGGATGGGTGGCGCTCATCCCCCATTCGCTCACCTTCGTTATCGAACTCCAGGGCTATGCCCTCGTGGTGCTCGGCGCGTACCGCCTGGGCCGGGGATGGCTGTTCCCGCGCAGTGTCGGCGCGCAGAATCGTCGCAGGGGCTACCTTCACGGCCTGAAGCAACTCGGTCTTCTGGCGCTCCCCGCGCTGGTGCTGCTCATCGTGGGCGCCGTGTGGGAGGCGTACTCATTGCGGTACTTCGTCCACCCGCTCACGCAGCTATTCCTGTAGTTGGCCTCTACCGCCCGCCGCGACGCGAACCGCATCGCGACCGGTGATCTCGCCGGGCAGGTCGCCCAGGTGCTCCGCAACACCGCCCTCGGACTGACAGCGGCCGGCGCCACATTCGCCGACGTCGTGCGCCTGCGTTTCTTCCTCACCAACTCGACACCGGAGATGTTCGGCGAATTCATGGCGGGCATCGAGTCCGTCGCGGTGGAACTCGGCCTGCCGACTCCCCGACCCCCGGTATCGGCCATCGGCGTCGATTTCCTCTTCGAACCCGACGTGCTCGTCGAACTCGAGGCCTGCGCGATCCTCGACTAAGCGACACAACCCAGGACCGACCGGTACCCGCAGACCTTCCACAGGGCTTCGGTCGGATCGGAGCACGTTTGGTCAACGAAGAGTTCGCGTGGGCACGGCGGAGGCATCGCTGTGCCTGGCGGCAGTGATTGCCAGGCGATGAGGGGTGGTGATCGAGACTCGGGGACAGGGCGATGCCCGTGCGGCACCGAACCCCCGATCAGAGGTCGGAGCGGATGTCCGCGACGAATGTCCCCGAACGCTGTTCGAGTGTCTCGATTCGTTTGAGTCGCGCCGACTCCCGATCGAAGCCGGTGTAGGCCAGCGGAGGGAGCTTGCGCACGTTCGCCGAGCACTCGAAGTTGGCACAGACCAGGGTTGTCACCGTATTGCCGGCCCGACCGGCGGGCCCTGTTCTTTTAGCCGTGAAGTAGTGAACGTCATTGGGGAGGGTGACGTCCTCGCACCAGGAGCATTGCGCGCGAGATCGGGTGCGGCCGGCGGACTGCCGCAGCATGATGCCGGTCGGGCCCTCGTCGAGGTGGGTCACGACATAACCAATGGTGGGGAGTTTGGGATCTCTCCATCCCAGGTAGTCGAGGTTTGTCCAGTCAAGGGTCTCGAATTCGGGCGGCAGCGTGACGGCCTTCCGTTCCCGAAGGGAGGTGTTGATGAAGGATGCGCGCACGTCAGCTGCGGTGAGCTGTTTCACAGTAGGTAGGTCCCTATTCCGTAGAAAGTTGATTTCGGCTGGATGGCCAGTGACCCAGCGTGAAGTGCAGCGCGTTGAGGGCGCTGTCCCACGAAGCCGTGGTGGAGCGGGTGCCGTGGCTGAACGCTCCGCCTCGTTCCAGCAGGACATAACCGTGAAAAGTGGCGTGCAGAAGCCGCACGGCGTCCGTCTCGTCGGGCTCGCGCAATGCGTAGCCGCGCAAGATGGCTCTCGTCATGTCCGCGTGGCGGCGAGCAGCGCTCTGCTCGGCAACATCTGGCTCCAGGATCATCTGTGTCGACGCATACCGCCCGGGATAGTTCAGCGCGTACGAGCGGTACGCGTTGGCGAATGCCACGAGAGCGTCTCGTCCGGCTCGGCCCGCAAGTGCCGCACTCACCTGATCCGCAAGCTCGGCCAACGAGAGGACGGCTACCCCGGAACGCAGGTCGTGCAGGCTGCGCACGTGGGCGTACAAGCTGGCGTCCTTGACATCGAAGTGCCGAGCGACGGCGGACATAGACAAATTGTCGAATCTGTCCGCGTCAGCCAAGTCTGCGGCAGCGGCGATAACGCGAGCCGGAGTAAGTCCCGCGCGTGCCATGATCTCCCCCTCTTTCATTTCCTAGGATTACCCTAGGTTTACCTAGGGCCCCTAGTCAAGTCCGCCGTGCCAAATCCAGCACGACTGCGCAGCCGGATGCGCGCGCCGCAGGTGAGCCTCAACGCCCTGGAGATGGACGTGCTCGAGTTCGTAGGGGCGGGGCGCTCCAACGCCGAAGTCGCGAGCGAGCTTTTCGTGACGGAGACCAAGCAGTGCCCTACGAACAAGCGGCCGAGGCACCCCGCCCGGCTCGGGGGCGCGCCTACTGTTATCGTCTGCGGCATGCTGCAATCGTCCTGTAGCCCGAAAAGCCGAGTTCGGAGGAAGGCGTGATCATCGACGCGATTCGGAAGGACATCGACACCGATCCCGCGAACGCGGATTGGGCGAAGCGCGGCGAGGGACCCCTGTTCGTTGCGGACCCTGCCGCTCGAATCGCGATCATCGGCCAGGCGCCCGGACAGAAAGCGCAAGCCTCCGGAATCCCCTGGGACGACGCAAGCGGTGCGAAGCTCATGCGGTGGCTCGGGGTCACGGAGGATCAATTCCGAAACCCTTCGCTGTTCGCGATCCTCCCCATGGACTTCTATTACCCGGGCAAAGGTGCCAGCGGTGACCTACCGCCACGCAAAGACTTCGCGCGACGTTGGCATCCGATCATCCTGGGCCAGCTGCCCAGCATTCGAATGACATTGCTCATCGGCAAGTACGCGCAAGATCACTACCTGGCCGGCAGCACCAAGACCAACCTCACCGAGACTGTCCGGGCGTTCCGCGAGTACCTACCCGATGTGTTTCCCGTGGTGCACCCGTCGCCACTGAACTTCCGTTGGCAGGCGCGCAATCCCTGGTTCGAGACCGACCTGGTGCCTGAGCTGAGGACCGCGGTCGCTGACGCGATCGTGTGAGCGTCCAGCCTGCGCCAGCCGACGTGGCCGACTTTCTCATCACCGAACTGTCTCGCCATCGATACTCCCGCCAGATTGTCGGCATCTGCAACTGACCCCTGAGTTCCGACCGCAACTCCAGGACCATGCGTACTGGCAAACGGACGCGGCGATCACGAGCCGACCACCCCGCCACCAGAGCGGCGGCGGGGTGGTCGTCCCGCGATCAATGCTGGGGCAGCACCTGTGTTCCCTCGATCCGCACGGCCTGGAGGGCCTTCGGGTTGAGCCCGAGCAGCTTCAGGATGGTCGGCGCGATCTGTGTGGTCTCCACGGGTGTCGCGATGGTCTTGCGGTGTTCTGTGCGGAGACCGGCGACTACCAGAGGCACATCGCGGTCCTCGGCGCTGGCTCCGCCGTGTTCGGCGATCTTGGCCTTTCCGCCGGTGTAGACCACACCGGAGCTAGCGATGCCGAGGATGTCCGGGTAGCGCGAATCCGCGGCAGTCGTGCCGAAGTAGGAGGCGACGGCGGCACCGGCGTAGATCGTGCCGAGTCCGGATGAAGGCGTGCTTTTTGCGGCGCCGGTGATGTCGTTCGCGGCGGCGGAGTGCGCGGCCAGGTAGCTCTTGGCGAATTCGGCGGCGACCTGGGAGTGATCGGACAGCCACAACTGCATGATGTCGTCGTCAGTGGCGAAGGCGACCAGATCCGCGCTCGTCGGATGGGTGGACTTCCACGCCGCGTTCAGGCCGTCGATGATGGGGCCGTCCGGCACGCGCGTGAGAGCGCCGGGGTCCATCGGCGACTGGCCGTGCTTGGCCGACAGGATGATCGTGGTCGTCTTGGCGAGGCCGTCGGCGGTGATCGCGGCATCCAGCTTGCCCACCGACGCGTTCACGAAGTCGAGGGCCTTGCTCAGAAGCGGGCCGGGGACTGCGCCGCCCGGGAGGTAGCCGCCGGTCAGACCGTCCGAGGTCGGAAGCTTCTGGGCGGTCGACACGGACTGGAAGTTCATCCCGAAGATCGCCGGCACGGGCTGAGCGGTGGATCCCGAGTGATCCTTGCCGGCGATCTCGTTCAACACTGCCTGCACCTTGTAGCCGTCGTACTGCTGGGTGGCCGCGTTGTCCTTGGTCCAGTCCCCCGCGCTGGAGGGCGCGGCTGCCTGACTGTTGATCTCGGGGGTGAAGAGATCATCGACACCCTTGCCCGATGGGCCGTTGAGAATCTCGTAGGCCGGGTGCTTGTCCGACCAGGCGGTCGTGAGGCCCGCGCTCTTGGCGACCTCGAAGATGGTATTCACCTTCAGGTACTGGTGCGGGTAGATCGGCGTGCAGGTGGCCGGATCGACGGGAAGGGTGGCCGGGTCGAGGAGGCTCTGCGGCCGGCCGGTCATCGACAGGATGCTGCCCGGCAGGCCGCTCAGGCCAGCGCCGGCGTCGAGCGCGTCCGGGTTCTTGTCGGCCGACTCGGTGAACGCGACTTCCGCCCCCGGTTTTGCGGTCGAGCAATTCGTGGTTCCGGCGGGGAGTACCGCTCGATTGTAGGTGTCGTCGTAGTAGACACCGGTGGTGCCGGGGTTTCCCCCCCCGTCACCTGCCCGATGAGGCCGGGAAACGAATCGGATGGCACCGGAGTCTGCGCGTGGGTGTAGCTGGTTCCCCGTGCGACAAGTGCGGCCAACGCCGAGGTCGGATGCGCGCCTACGTACCAATCGAGCTCCTTCTGATGCAGCCCGTCCACCGAGAGCAGCAGGACATGCTTGGAGTGCTTCGCGTCGCCATCGTCGGCGATGGCCGGCGTCACCGCAGCAGCCGCCAACAGCGCTGCGCTGAGAATCGCCGCGGTTGCGTGCGCGATCGTGTGGGTTGACTTCATGGGGTTAGACCTTCCGGTTCCGGTGCCATTGCGTGGACTCCCCCGTCGGGCGCGTTTGCCGCCCCATCGAGGGGCCAGACCATCGCCGGCGCGGTACTGAGCTGCTGCGGAGATTTCGGACAGCGGAATTGGTGGTTTTCTACGCTGCCAGGGCTGGCTGTTCGTAAGAGTAGTGGACTTC
>NZ_JAYSJZ010000022.1:0-10716 GCF_043726815.1 Lacisediminihabitans sp. | reverse complement strand
GGTGTAGTGCGCATTGAAGACGCCATTCGTCTTGCCCAGGAGGCAGACCTGGATTTGGTTGAGGTTGCTCCCAATTCCAAGCCTCCCGTTGCCAAGATCATGGATTTCGGCAAGTTCAAGTACGAAACCGCGCAGAAGGCGAAAGAGGCCAAGCGCAACCAGTCGAACACGATCCTCAAGGAGGTCCGTTTCCGACTCAAGATCGACGTTCACGACTACGAGACCAAGCGCAAGCGTGCAGAGGGATTCCTCCAGGGCGGCGACAAGGTGAAGGCCATGATCCTGTTCCGCGGCCGCGAGCAGTCGCGCCCCGAGCAGGGAGTGCGTCTGCTCCAGCGCTTCGCTGAAGACGTGTCCGAGTTCGGCACCGTCGAGTCGACGCCGACCATCGATGGCCGCAACATGGTCATGGTGATCGGTCCGCTCAAGACGAAGGCCGAGGTGAAGGCGGAGCACGACGCGAAGATCGCGAAGTCGAAGCCGGAACGCGCCGAGCGTCCCGCCAGCGCCGAGCTCCCCGCCCTTCCGCCGGAGTTGGTCAAGGCTGCGACGGATGCCGCGGCGAACCCGCCGGTGGCCGCTCCCGTGGTCGAGGCTCCGGTCGAGGTCGTGCCCGTCGAGGAGCCGAAGGCTGCCGCCGTCGCGCCGAAGGCCGCTCCCGTGGCGAAGGCCGCTCCCGCGGCGGCTCCGGTGGCCAAGGCTGCTCCGGCCGCGCCGGTCGCGGCTGCGGCACCCGCCGCACCCGCCAAGGCGGCCCCGGCGAAGCCGGCAGCCACCGAGGCGAAGCCACCCACGCCGCGAGCCGTCCCCTCGGCTCCGCGCCCCACGCCAACGCCGGGCTCGATTCCGAAGCCGCGGGCCGTTGCCCCCAAGACTGCACCAGCAGATGTGACGACGGACTAGTCCGTCGGGTTGCACGAATAAGGAGAGAAATGCCCAAGCAGAAGACCCACTCGGGGACCAAGAAGCGATTCAAGGTCACCGGCAGCGGAAAGATCATGAAGCAGCAGGCCGGCATGCGGCACAACCTGGAGTCGAAGTCGGGCCAGCGCAAGCGCCGCCTGAACCAGGACCAGGTGATTGCCCCGGCCAACGTCAAGGCCATCAAAAAGCTACTCGGCATGTAACGCCGATCAACATCGCCGAAGAGAATAAAGGATTTAGGAAATGGCAAGAGTAAAGAGGGCCGTCAACGCCCACAAGAAGCGCCGGGTCATCCTCGAGCGCGCCAAGGGCTACCGTGGACAGCGCTCGCGCCTGTACCGCAAGGCCAAGGAACAGCTCATCCACTCGTTCGTGTACTCGTACCGCGACCGTCGTGCGCGCAAGGGTGACTTCCGCCGCCTGTGGATCCAGCGCATCAACGCCGCGTCGCGTGCGAACGGACTGACCTACAACCGCCTGATCCAGGGACTGAACCTGGCCGGCGTCGGAGTCGACCGCCGCATCCTCGCCGACCTCGCGGTGACCGACCCCGCGACGTTTGCGGCGATCGTCGCCACCGCGAAGGCCGCACTGCCGGCCGACACCTCCGCTCCGAAGGTCTCCGCGGCTTAAGCGTCACCGTCCAGACACGTCTGCTGCAGAAGGCCCGGGCACCTCAAGTGCCCGGGCCTTTCGCTGTTCCGCGCCGAGCCCGCGTGAACCGGCGTTCCATGCCGTTGCCGGAATAGAATCGTCCCGTGCTCGATAACCCGCGTTCGCCCCGTGTCAGAAGCGTCGCCAAGCTCGCCAAGCGGGAGGCGCGCGCCGCGACCGGACTCTTCCTGCTCGAGGGCCCTCAGGCGGTCGCCGAGGCGATGACCTTCCGCCCGCAACTCGTGGTCGAGCTCTACGCGACGCCGACCGCGATCGAGCGCTACACGGACATCGCCCAGGCCGCGGTGGATGCCGGCGTCGACGTCGAATTCGTCACCGAACAGGTGCTCGAGGCGATGGCCGACACGGTGACTCCCCAGGGAATCGTGGCCGTCTGCCACCAGTTCCCCACCTCGGTCAAAGACATCCTGCGTTCCGAGCCCAAGCTCATCGCCATCCTCGAGGAGGTTCGCGACCCGGGCAACGCCGGCACGATCATCCGGGCAGCGGATGCCGCGGGGGCGGACGGCGTGATCTTCACCGGTCGCAGCGTCGATCTCTACAATCCGAAGGTCGTTCGCGCCTCGACGGGGTCGATCTTCCACCTCCCCGTGGCGGTCGGTGCCGAGCTCGAGTCGGTGCTCGAGCGGGCTCGCGAGGCAGGCCTGACGGTGCTCGCCGCCGATGTGAAGGGCGAGGACCTGCTCGAGGCGCGCCGAGACGGCACGCTCGCCGCGCCCACCGCCTGGCTGTTCGGCAACGAGGCCCGCGGCCTCACCGACGAGCATTTCGCCCTCGCCGATCGCGCCATCACCGTGCCGATCTACGGGCACGCGGAGTCGATGAATCTCGCCACGGCCGCCTCGGTGTGCCTCTACGAGAGCGCGTTCGCGCAGCGCGCCTGACCCCGTAGGGCCCGGATTCGCGGGGTATTCCGCGCTTCCCGACGGTCCGGAGTGCACCGAGTGGTCGGCCCCCGAACGGGGGTGTGGTTGGCTTGGGGCATGGGGCCTCTCGTTGTCGTAGACCGGATCAACAAACATTTCGGCGACCTGCACGTGCTCAAGGACATCTCGACGACCGTCGCCAAGGGCGAGGTCGTGGTCGTGATCGGGCCGAGCGGCTCCGGCAAGTCCACCCTCTGCCGGGCGATCAACCGCCTCGAGACCATCGACTCCGGCACCATCACCATCGACGGCAAGGTGCTCCCGTCGGAGGGCGCCGAACTGGCCAGGTTGCGCGCCGACGTCGGCATGGTCTTCCAGTCGTTCAACCTCTTCGCGCACAAGACGATCCTCGAGAACGTGACCCTCGCGCCGATGAAGGTGCGCCGGCTGTCGAAGAAGGACGCCGAGTCCCGCGGCATGGAGATGCTCGACCGGGTGGGGGTCGCGAACCAGGCCGGCAAGATGCCCGCCCAACTCTCCGGCGGCCAGCAACAGCGGGTCGCGATCGCCCGCTCGCTCGCCATGGAGCCCAAGCTCATCCTTCTCGACGAGCCGACGAGCGCCCTCGACCCCGAGATGATCAACGAGGTCCTGGATGTGATGGTCGGCCTGGCGAAGGACGGCATGACCATGCTCGTCGTGACCCACGAGATGGGGTTCGCCCGCAAGGCCGCCGACCGGGTGCTCTTCATGGCCGACGGGAAGATCGAGGAGGAAGCGACTCCCGAGAAGTTCTTCACCGACCCGCAATCGCCGCGGGCCCAGGACTTCCTGTCCAAGGTTCTCGCGCATTAGGTCTCGTTCGACCAGAGCGGCCCACCCCCGGTGGACACGCACGACCATGCAGCGCCAATGAGAGGCACTACCCCATGAAGAAGACCCTCACGATCGTCGCCCTCGCGGCGTCGGCCATGCTGATGCTCGCCGGCTGCTCCGGCGGCGGAGCAGATTCGGCCGCTTCACCGAAGGCAGCGCCCACCTTCGCGGCGGGCTCGACCATGGAGAAGCTGGCCAAGGCGGGCAAGATCACCATCGGCACCAAGTTCGACCAGCCCGGTTTCGGACTCAAGGGGCCGGACGGACCGGTCGGTTTCGACGTGGAGATGGGCACGCTGATCGCCGCGAGCCTCGGTATCAAGCCCGAGAACATTCAGTGGAAGGAGACCATCTCCGCCAACCGCGAGCCGTTCATCCAGTCCGGGGAGGTCGACCTCGTGATCGCCACCTACACGATCAATGACCTTCGCAAGAGGGTGGTGTCGTTCGCCGGGCCGTACTACGCGGCCGGCCAGTCGATCCTGGTGAAGGCAGACAACAAGAAGATCAAGTCCGAGAAGGATCTCGTGGGCAAGTCGGTCTGTTCCGTCACCGGATCGACACCGGCGGCGAAGCTCGCGGAGATCGGCGCCAAGCCGCTGCTCACCGACATCTACTCGAACTGCCTGGAGCCGCTCCGCTCGGGCGCGGCCGTCGCGGTCAGCACGGACAACGTGATCCTCGCCGGGCTCGCGGCGCAGAACGAGGGCGAGTTCAAGGTCGTCGGAAAGCCGTTCACGAAGGAGCCGTACGGCATCGGGCTGGGGCTCGACGACAAGGCGTTCCGCACCTACATCAACTCGGTGCTGACCAAGTCCTACAAGGACGGCAGCTACAAGAAGGCGTGGGAAGACACCGCAGGCAAGACGCTTCCCTACGTCGCGCCGCCTGCCGTCGACAACTACTAGCCGAGCCACGTGGCCGGCTGTCCCGACGGGCGGCCGGCCGCGCGCCGTCCCAGCCAGACCGAACCGAGGGGAGTGAACCCGTGAATGCCGTGATCGAAAACCTGCCGTCATACCTCGAGGGCTTCGGGCTCACGCTGTCGCTCTTCGCGATCGCGGGAGCGGGGGCCCTCGTGCTCGGCACCCTCGTGGCCGCGCTGCGCATCTCGCCGGTGCCCGGCCTCAGCGGCGCGGCGGCGGTCTACACCGAGGCGTTGCGCAACACCCCGCTCACTCTCGTGCTGTTCTTCTGCGCGATCATCCTTCCCTACCTCGGCACGACCCTTCCCTACTTCGTCGCGGCCTGCGTCGGACTCACCCTCTACACCTCGCCGTTCGTGGCCGAGGCGCTGCGCTCCGGCGTCAACGGGGTGCCGATCGGGCAGGCGGAGGCCGCCCGCAGCCTCGGAATGGGGTTCGGCCAGTCGCTCACACTCGTGATCTTTCCGCAGGCGTTCCGCATGGTGATCCCGCCGCTGGTCAACGTGCTCGTCGCCCTGGCCAAGAACACGTCGGTGGCCGGCGGATTCTTCGTCGCCGAACTGTTCACGGTGGGCAAGAAGCTCGCGAACGCGAACGGGGACAACATCATCCCGATCCTGCTCGGGGTCGCCTTCTTCTACCTCGTGATCACGATCCCGCTCGGTGTGCTCTCGGCACGACTGGAGAAGAGATGGGTGGTGCAGCGATGAGTTCCTCGGTGCTCTTTGACGCTCCCGGCCCGAAGGCGCGGCGCCGGTCGCTGATCTTCTCGATCGTCGCCCTCGTGGTCGTGGCGGCCGTCGTGGTCTGGGTGATCGTCACGCTCGCCGCACCCCGCACGTCTTCCGGCATCACGCTCCCCGGCTCATTCGACCCCAGCCGGTGGGACATCTTCGCGGACCCGCGCGTCTGGCGCGGCATCGGGCAGGGCGTGCTGGCGACCCTGCAGGCGGCCGCGCTGGCGGCCGTTCTGGCCCTCGCCATCGGCATCGGCTTCTCGACCCTGCGCACCTCCGTGCACGCCTGGGTTCGGGTGCCGACCACCGTGGTCCTCGAGTTCTTCCGCGGCATGCCGGTGCTGCTCCTCATGCTGTTCATCCTGCTGGCGAGCTCGTTCGGCTCGTTCTGGGCCGTCGTGCTCGCGCTCGGCCTGTACAACGGCGCGATCATCGGGGAGATCCTGCGGGCCGGGATCGCCTCCCTGCCACTCGGCCAGCGCGAGGCCGGGCTCAGCCTCGGCCTGACGCGGCTGCAGGCGAAGACCTTCATCGAGTTTCCGCAGGCGTTCCGGCAGATGCTGCCGGTGATCGTCGCCCAGCTGGTCGTGCTGCTCAAGGACACCAGCCTCGGCTTCATCGTGGGCTACAACGAGCTCATCCGCACGACCATGAACCAGATGGCGAGCTTCTACGGCAACCGCTACCTCCTCTCCCTGTTCCTCGTGACCCTCGTGATCTACCTCGCCATCAACCTGTCCCTGTCGGCGTTCGCCAGGCGGCTTGCGCGACGCCGGGGTGGGGCGGTGCGGCCCGGATTCCTCGCTAAACTTGTGAACCGTGCCTGACCCCCTGAACATCACCGACGAGTCGGTCGCCGCCGCCGTGGAGGCCGCCCTCGCGGCCCTCGCCGCCGCCACCGACTCGGCATCCCTCCGCTCCGCCCGAACCGAGCACACGGGGGAGTCGTCAGTGCTCGCCCGACTGGGCGGGATGCTGCGCGACGTGCCGAATGACCAGAAGGCCGCGGCCGGCAAGCTCGTCGGACAGGCGCGTGGCCAGGTCACGCAGGCGTTCGCCGCCCGCGAGGCCGAGCTGTTCGTCGCGGAGGAGACCGCCCGTCTCGCCGCCGAGGCCGTGGATGTCACGGCCGTGCCCTCGCGCAGGACCGCCGGCGCACGGCATCCGCTCACCCTGCTGCAGGAGACCATCGGCGACGTGTTCATCGGCATGGGCTGGGAGATCGCGGAGGGTCCGGAGCTCGAGAACGAGTGGTTCAACTTCGACGCGCTCAACTTCGACGAGGACCACCCGGCGCGGGCCATGCAGGACACCTTCTTCGTCGATCCGCTCGACTCGCACCTCGTGCTGCGCACCCAAACCAGCCCGGTGCAGATCCGATCGCTGCTCACCCGGGAACTGCCGCTCTACGTGATCTCGCCCGGCAAGGTGTTCCGCACCGACGAGCTCGACGCCACGCACACCCCGGTGTTCCACCAGGTGGAGGGCATCGCCATCGACAAGGGCCTCACCATGGCCCACCTTCGCGGCACCCTCGAGCACTTCGCCCGCATCATGTTCGGCGCGGAGGCGAAGATCCGCCTTCGCCCCAACTACTTCCCGTTCACCGAGCCGAGCGCCGAGATGGACGTCTGGCAGCCGGGCGCCAAGGGCGGCGCACGCTGGATCGAGTGGGGCGGATGCGGAATGGTCAACCGGAACGTGCTTCGGGCGGCCGGCATCGACCCGGACGAGTACCAGGGCTTCGCCTTCGGCATGGGCATCGAGCGCACCCTGATGTTCCGCAACAACCTCGCCGACATGCGCGACATGGTCGAAGGCGACGTGCGGTTCAGCCAGCAGTTCGGGATGGTGGTCTGATGAGAGTCCCCATCAGCTGGCTGCGCGAGTTCGTGGATGTGCCCCTCGACGCGACCCCGGAACACCTGCACGCCGCGCTCGTGAGCGTCGGCTTCGAAGAGGAAGACGTTCACGGCTTCGAGGTGAGCGGACCGATCGTGGTCGGCCAGGTGCTCGAGTTCACGCCGGAGCCGCAGTCGAACGGCAAGACCATCAACTGGTGCCAGGTGGATGTGGGCGAGGCGGAGCCGCGAGGCATCGTCTGCGGAGCCCACAACTTCGTCACCGGCGACAAGGTCGTCGTGTCTCTGCCGGGCGCGACCCTTCCGGGCCCGTTCCCCATCTCGGCCCGCAAGACCTACGGCCACGTCTCCGACGGGATGATCGCCTCCGCGCGCGAACTCGGCCTCGGCGAGGAGCACGACGGCATCCTGCGGCTCGCCTCCCTCGGCCTCGACCCCGAGGTCGGCGCAGACGCGATCTCCCTCCTCGGGCTCGACGACTGGGCCATAGAGGTCAACGTCACGCCCGACCGGGGCTACGCCTTCTCGATCCGCGGCATCGCCCGGGAGTACGCGCACGCCACCGGGGCGGAGTTCCGCGATCCGGCCCTGGCCCCCTCGCTCCAGCACGCTCCGGCCTCCGGCTTCCCGGTGACCATCGACGACCGGTCCCCGGTGCGCGGTCGCACCGGCGCGTCCGTCTTCGTCACCCGCGTCGTGCGCGGGATCGACGCCGGCAGCCCCTCGCCGGCCTGGCTCGTCGCCCGGCTCAAGCTCGCCGGCATCCGCTCCATCTCCGTGGTCGTCGACATCACCAACTACGTGATGCTCGAACTCGGGCAGCCGACTCACGGCTACGACCTCGACGCGCTGAGCGGGGGCATCACCGTGCGCCGCGCCGTGCCGGGAGAGATCCTCGAGACTCTGGACGGCCAGCGCCGCACCCTGCACGCCGAGGACCTCCTCATCACCGACGACTCCGGACCGATCGGCCTCGCCGGTGTCATGGGCGGTGCGTCGACCGAGATCGGCGCGACGACCGTGAACGTGCTCGTGGAGGCCGCCAACTTCGACCCGGTGTCGATCGCGCGCTCCGCACGCCGCCACCGCCTGCCGAGCGAGGCGTCGAAGCGCTTCGAGCGTGGCGTGGACCCGGCGATCGCGGATGCCGCGGCGGCCCGGGTCGTGGAGCTGCTCGAGAGCCTCACGGGTGGTCACGCCGACACCCTCGGTTCGCGCTGGAACGTGGCCGTGCCCGCGGAGCCGATCGAACTTCCCGACGGCTACGTCGAGGCTCTCGTCGGCGCCGACTACAGCGACGACGAGATCGTCGCGGCGCTCACCGACATCGGGGCGACCATCGAGCGCGCGTTGGGCGCTCTGTCGGTCACCCCGCCGAGCTGGCGTCCCGACCTGACGGACAAGGCGACCCTCGTGGAGGAGGTCGCCCGCATCGTCGGCTACGACCGCATCCCTGCCGTGCTCCCGACCGCTCCTCCCGGGCGAGGACTGTCGCGATCGCAGCGCCTGCGTCGTGCGGCGGCCCAGGTGCTGGCCGCCAACGGCCTCACCGAGGTGCTCTCCTACCCCTTCGTCACGAGCGCGACCAACGCCACCTTCGGTTCGGCCGTCGAGGGCCCGGTGCCGGCGATCCGCCTGCTCAACCCGCTCGATGCCGAGTCGCCCTTTCTGCGCACCTCGCTCCTGCCGGGGCTCATCGAGGTCGCCCACCGCAACCTGTCCCGGGGACTCACCGACCTCGCGCTCTACGAGATCGGCTCCGTGTTCCGCCCGGAGGCCGGCAGGTCGTACGTGAGTGGCCCGCTTCCCTCGGGAATCGTGCGCCCGTCACTCACGGAGCTGGGCGAACTGTTCGAGAGCATCCCGCCCCAGCCGCTGCACGTCGCCGCCCTGTTCGTGGGTGCGGCGGTCGTGCACCAGCCGGGCCAGCCGGCGGTGCCCCGCGGCATCGCGGATGCCCTGGACGCGGCGAGACAGCTCGCGGCCTCCGTCGACGCGGCCCTCACCATTCGCCAGGGGGCGCATCACGCGATGCATCCGGGCCGCACCGCCGAGCTCGTCGTGGCGGACCAGGCTGTCGGTTTCGCGGGCGAGCTGCTGCCGGCCCTCGCCGACGAGCTCGACCTGCCGAGGGTCACCGCCGTGCTCGAGGTCAACCTCGAACTGCTCATCGAGCTCTCGGCGCGAGAGGTGGTTCCGGTGAGCATCTCCAGCTTCCCGGCGGCGACCCAGGACCTGTCGCTCGTGGTGCCCGTCGAGGTGCCGGCGGGAGAGGTTCTTTCCGCCGTCGTCGACGGTGCGGGTGACCTGCTCGAGGACGCCAGGCTCGTCGACGACTACCGCGGCTCCGGTGTTGCCGCCGGATCCAAGTCGGTCACGCTCGCCCTGCGTTTCCGGGCCCCGGATCGAACCCTCACGGCTGCCGAGGCGAGCGACGCCAAACTCGCGGGGGCAGCAACAGCCGCGCAGCGATTCGGCGCGACCGTGCGCGAATAGGCATCGCCACACGACAATGGCGTGACCGGATGCCGGTCACGCCATTGTCATTCCGGGGAGCTGCCCCTACTTGGCAGCCGTCACGAACTGGTCCGTGTAGGTCTTGTGCACGTCGATCGACTTGCCCTGCACGTCCTTATTGAACGCCGAGAGCACCTTGAGGTTGGTCGGCGGTCCGTTCGGCGGCATGATCCCCGTCGGGTTGTAGATGCCCTTCTCCGAGTCGAAGGCCGTGATCCACGCGGCCTTGCCCGCTCCCGCGTAGTAGTCCGCGGGGATCTTCTCCACGATGGTGGCTCCGTCGTTGGCCTGAATGTACTTGAGCGTCTTCACGTAGGCGTTCACGAGCTTCTGCACGGTCACCGGGTTCTGCTTCACCCACGACGACTTCATGTACAGCGAGGTGGCCGGGTACTCCCCGCCCAGCGCCGCCGACGTGCCCTTGGAGCTGCGCATGTCGAGCAGGATGTACGCTCCTCCCGTCGCCATCAGCTGGGAGACCGTCGGTTCCGTGGTCATCGCGCAGTCGACGTTCTTGTGCTGCATGGTGCCGATGAGGGTGGCTCCCGACTGCACGCCGAGGCGATGGATCGTCGTCGGGTCGACACCGTTCTTCTTCGCCAGGTACTGGGTGAGGAAGTCGGTGGACGAGCCGAGGTCGGTGATGCCGAGGTTGCGGCCCGACCAGTCGGCCGGCGACTTGATCTGGCCCTTGAGGTCGCTGCGGCACAGCTCGACCTCGCCGGGCGTCACGAGCATGTTCACCACGGATTCGACCTGCTGGCCGAGGCCGGCGAGGTCGATCGTGTGGTCGTAGAAGCCGCCCACCCCGTCGACCTTTCCGGCGAGCATGTTGGTCGTGGCATCCACCCCGGCCGGTTCGTCGGAGAGCGTGACGGTGAGGCCCTGCTCCTTGTAGTAGCCGAGCTGCTGGGCGAGCATGAACGGCAGGTAGATCTGCTTGTTCAGGCCGCCGACCATGATCGAGACGTTGCCATTCGCGGAGTCGCTCGTCGCGCCGGCCTTGGGGGCGGTGGCCGTCGTGGCCGAGCTGCAGCCCGCCACTCCGATCACTACGGCGATGGCCGCGGTTGCGAGCACGAGCGCTCGGCGTGTGGTGCTGGGATTTTCCTTCATTGGACTCTCCTTGTTGTGTGGTGCTGTGAGGGGATGGGTTAGAGCTCCGGGCCGCTCAGCTGCGGCGGACGCCAGCGCAGCAGGCGGTTCTCGAGTCGGGTGATGAAGTATTCGGCGATGAGCGCGATGATGCCCATGATGACCATCGCGGCCCAGACTCCGTTCGCGTTGAAGGTGCCCTGGGCGTTCTTGATGAGCTCTCCGAGGCCCTGGAGGC